>JAFGXQ010000175.1 GCA_016936575.1 Deltaproteobacteria bacterium | reverse complement strand
TCACGTATCGACTGCAAAACTGATCGCAGCAAGGCGCCCATGATTGTTATTCGCAACATCAAAATGGTCACCTTGAAAGGGATGGACCTAAGAGACCCATAGGACATATATATAAGATCTATGGGACCCATAAGACCAATAGTTATGAGTCCTATGTGATTGCATTTTGTGCTTCCGCAGTTTATAATAGGGTCAAAATATTTTAGTAGCGAAGTAGTTTTAAACTGACGACCCAAAGAAGGAGCTGTGCAGTTTATGAGTTGTAAAAAACATCGCTGTATAATTTCATACGTATTTTTATCGGTACTTTTTCTTTCGCTGCCTCTATCGGCCGGAAGCGGTGATGCGGCCGCGCAAACCGCGTACAAGGAAGCGAAACAGCTGTTCGACCAGGAAGAGTACGCACGCGCTGCCGACAAATTCCGCGAAGCCTACGAGTTGAAACCGTCGTGGAAAATTTTGTTCAATATCGGCCAGTGTGAAGCCGCGGCGAAAAACCACGGACTGGCGCTGGAAGCATTTGAAATGTTTTTGTCGGAGGGGGGCGATGACATTTTAAATGACCGTAGAGAACAGGTGATTTCTGAGGTAGATCGTCTGAGGCATATGGTCGGGTACATTAAAGTCAATGCGCCGAAGGGAACTGAAATTCGTATCGACGGTAGACTTCGCGGCACAGCTCCGGCGTTTATGGCATTTCCGGTGGCTGCCGCCCGAACACATACACTGGAAGGTACACTAAACGGCACTTCTTTGGAATCCCATGAGTTTCGTGTGGTGGGGGCGCAAACATTGACAATAGAGTTGAAAGCTACTGAACAAACACAACCGGTGGCCGCTGTACCGGCGGACGAATCCAAAGAAGGAACAGCCGTCGCTTCGAGTGAGCCAGATTCGGGAGATGAATCCGAAGGCGATACCTCTGCGACGACTGATGATGGCGACGGTGAAGGAAACGCACCCGCCGAAACAACTTCCCCCGGCGACAAGTCAAAATTGAAACTGGCCGGTTGGATTGTAACCGGTGTGGGCGCAGGCGCCTTGATTGCCGGCGGTATATTGGGTGGCGTCGCTCTGAAAGAAAACAGTGACTTGAAAGAATTCTGCGGCAATGACCCCTGTCCCGAAAAGAAAGATGAAGTAGCGAGCAACCAAACCATGGCCAATGTTTCTACAGTGCTGTTTGTCGGCGGCGGCGTGGTTGCGGCTACGGGAGTGGTGTTGCTGATTCTGGGAACCAAGAAAGAGAAGCAGACCGCAAAGAACACCACCATTTACCCGACAATTTCAAGGGACACCGTGGGTGCCGCATTGGAATGGAGGTTCTGATATGTCACATAAAATTTTGCTTGTTTTCATGGGATTGGTTGTCGTTGTCAGCATGACGTCCTGCGGCAAGATGCTGGATGAAATAGACACGACTGAGGCATCCGACGCAGATTCAGATACCGATACCGACGCGGATACTGATACGGACTCTGATACCGATACAGATTCCGATTCGGATACGGATTCAGACACCGACACCGATTCAGATGCAGATACAGATTCGGACACCGATGCGGATTCGGACACCGATACCGACGCCGATACCGATACCAGCACCGACTCCGATTCAGACTCGGGTACAGATACCGGACCCGACACCGATACTGACACAGATACGGATACGGACTCTGATACGGATGCGGATTCAGATACAGACACCGATACGGATTCCGATTCCGATACTTCCGCCACCTGTGATCCGGACGCCTGTGTAGCTTCCGGACAGTGCATGGCCTGTAATGCCAATAATGTTTGTGCGCCGGTCGCTGAAAATGCGGTAGACCCATCCGGCACCTGTGTTGAGCAGGATGATACCTATCCTTGCGGAACGACCGGGCGTTGCACCGCGGAAGGCCAGTGTCAATATAAACGCCAGGAGGGAGACGAATGTCACACCACCTGTGCTGATATGGCCGGTGAAGAAGCGCAGACCATTTTTCATTGCAGCGGCGAGCATGAATGCGACGTGGTATTTGATACCTTTGTGTGTGAACACGGCTGTCTGGATGCGGCGCAGTGCGCGATGCCGTGTGGGGCGGATGACGAATGCGATATGGATACGCAATTTTGTTGCCTGGCGCCCGATGTGGAAAATGAGTGGTGTGACGGTGCGGTTCAGGGAAACTGCGTGCCGAAGCGCGCGGCGGGCGCGGTGGTTCCGGATGCGTTTTTTGATGCGGGTGAAGAGCGCCATTGTGCCACCGGATTCGCTTTTGACGGCGTGTGCTGTGCAGACGCAAACGGCTGTGAAGGGCCCTGCGAAAACTGTCTGGGACCGAACGGCACTTGTCAATTGCTGAACGACATTGACGGAGGTGCATTGCTTTCTTCAAGCGGCGCATGCAACCACTGCATGGGATGCAACGGCGTCGATACCGATTGTGCGGTGGTTCCGGCCGGACAGGACTGGATGGGCCAATGCACGGAAGCTGCGGACGCATGTGGTTCCGCTGACTATTGTAACGGCGATGCCGACATGCCCGGGTGCGCATACAAGCTGGGTGAAGGCGAACCGTGCGACTCCGATGCATGCGCCCCTGCGTCCCCCGGCGCAAGCGTGTTTAGTTATGCTTGCAACACAGATCACGAGTGCGCAGAGAATGAAATGTATTGCGGCGATGGGTACGGATGCGACGGCAACGCATGTACTGAATTGACCGGTTGCCAAACCACAGACGCCGATGACTCCAAGTGTACTGAAGGTCTCTATTTCTGTTGTTATGCCGACGATTTCAATGCAGGTTCATGCGATACCGAAGGCGCGTGCGAACCGTTGAAAGACCCCGGCGTTGGGTGTAACCGATTGGAACAATGTGCAAACGCGTATGTCTGTTCTGAAGAAAACGTGTGCTGCGACAATCCGTGCGGCGGCGCGTGTAGCGTGTGCGATGGTTCTGTAGCGGGGACGACGGCAGGTGAATGTTCGACCTCCGAAACCAATTCGGTATTGGTGGGGTGGGCGGATCCTGACTACTGCATTGCCGATGGTGAAACCGGCGTCGACACAGATTGTCGAGGGGCATGTGATGTAAACGGTGCGTGCGCCTGGCCCACCGCGACGACATTCTGTGGAACCGAATGCATGGCTTGCAGCGGCGACGGTACCTGCGCTGCGGCACCAACATCAGATAACCGATGTGCGGTTGGACATGATTGTGAATCACGCACCACCTATGTGAGGTCCGGAACGAATACCTACGCGGGTTCAGTAAGCTGCGCCGAATATCATTGGACTGAGCCTGGCAGTCATCCCGCTTGCGATGCGTTGGGCGTATGTGGCTCCTGGCAGGATTGGTGCATTCAGGACACAAATGCAACAACAACAGATTTGGGTCAATGTGCAATGTTCACGGCGGGAACATGCACTGGCGAAGTTCCGCCCGAAGAAGACTATGCGCCCATGGCAACAAGTTGCGATGATGGTCAGTGGTGTACCACCGGCGATCACTGCAGCGGTACCGAAGATTCATGTGTGGTTGGATCGCAGGAAACTTGCGGGGAGTATGTGGATCAATGCTTTGAACCGACCATCAGCGAGAACGAGGGTACATGCGCATGCATTCAGGGATGGACCGGGCCGTTGTGCGATATTTGCGTTCGATACGTGCGTGAAGGGTTTACCGGAAGTGGAGAAACCTGGGATGATGCGTCGGGTAAAATACGCGAAGCAATCACGTCGGCGAATGAAATGGTTAGTGGCGGGAATGCCGACGCATGCGAGGTGTGGGTAGCTTCGGGAATTTATTACACGTACGAGGGTAGTGCAGAAGATACCATTCCCATGATGAACAATATTACGCTGAAAGGCGGATTTAAAAGTGGTGCCGAATTCGCTGACCTTGAGGCGTCGAGAGATCCGTGGAGCCCGGACCGATACACGATTTTAAGCGGGCATGAAAGTGCGGGGCATAATGATTCTGTTTACCACGTTGTTTCCTGTTCAAATAACACGGAATGTGGCGCCAACGCAGTGATTGATGGGTTTATTATTGCCGGGGGGGACGCCGGTGGAACCGGCACCTCTGTCATTGGCACAGATAATCAGGGCGGCGGGGTATATATTACGGGTTCTGTATCTCCCACATTGCAAAATTTAGTCATCGCAGACAATTTGGCGAGTTTTCGAGGTGGCGGAATCACCATTTTCAGCGGGGCGTCTGCAACAATTCACAACTGTATTTTCTCCAATAATCGCACCACCCTGTCAAACGTGGGTGCAAGAGGCGGAGCATTGAATTTGTACGCCGCGGGTACTGTCGAGATAGACGCTGTTGCATTCACCGGCAATTACACCTGGCCGAGCGGAGGGGGTGTCAGTATAGAGTCGACTAGTTCCCAGACCCGTTTTATAAACAGTGTGTTTGTCGGCAATTTTTGTGAAGGGTACGGAACTTACGGCGGTTCGGCGTTATTCTTGAATTCATCGCAGGCAGAGCTGCTCAACTGTTCGATTGTCAAAAATTTTGTCGCTTCGGACTACCGCACCCCCGGTGGAATTCTGGCGACGTCATCGAGCGGGTTACATTTTGTAAATAGTCTGTCGTACCAAAACGAAACCAATGAATATGATATCACCTTGCAGAACGCGGCGTCCGCAAATGTTGAATACAGCTTTGTGGAAGATCGCTGTACCTGTCAGTCAGAGTGTGAATCGACAAACTCCACGTGCTCTGATACCGACTACGAAGACGACAATAATATTGCGGACCCCGTTCAGTGGGAAGGCATTCTGCAAAATTCAGGAAAATGGGAGTCCGTCGATGATATCTCACTTCCGTATCGGACAATTTTTATTGATAACGACGTCAATTGGGCCCCGGGGGAACTCGTTGGAAAATATGTGCAAATCGATGTTGATTTGAGCCGGGCATATTACATCATCGAGAATACCTCGAACTCGATTGTCGTCTGGGGCTATGTGAAAGAACTGATTAACCTGGACAATGAATATGGCCTGTTCAGCTTAGATCAAATCGCAACATCGAGCGGCGTCGGCTCTGCCAATGATAGCGTTGCGCCGCTGGTTGATTTTGAAAACCAAAACCGAGACGCCGCCCCTGATATCGGAGCGTACGAATTCTAAAATAAGTCCCATCAAAATAGACGAAGGAGTCAAGTCATGTCCCTAGGCAACAACGATTACACTATTTTTGCCGCGATTAACGGTACAACTAAATTGGAACAGAACTATGTCCTTTTAGAAGAAATGACGTCCCCACCGAGCGGCGGTACATGGAAGTGGACCGTCACGGGGTTATCTGGAACATTTGATTTCAGCACCACTTTCTCCTTTGATCCCGATACGATTGGTGATTCCGCCGAGTTGAAATGGAATATCGGCGCCACGACCTGGTCGGGTTCCGGCACGATAACCGTTACGATAGAGGACAGTAACAACTCCAACTATTCCGAAACAAGAGATGTTCAGGTCGTTTTAAGAACGCTGCAGTTTACATCAGCCTCCGTGTTTACCGGCCAAACAGGTACTGCGGCATGGGTGCCTTCGTCAGATACGACCCCCTACGCGTTTACTGCACCTGCAAATACAGTGGGTGATCCGTTTGGTACCCCCGATTGGCGAGTGGGAATTGACGACAGTCTGCTGCTGGATATTTCCGATAGAGGGTCAATTGGGGTGCATGCGTCAAACCCGTACACATGGAGTTCAAAAATATCTGGTACGTTTACGATTGGTGTAACTGAAGGTGCGAAGCCGACATCATTCATTATGAATATACCTATAGATCTTCTGCCCCTGGAGCCAGTTGTTGGTTACACTGTATTTGCAAATCAAAATGGAACCGGAGAGTTGGTGGCAAATAATGACAGCAGTACATATACATTCACTGCGCCCTCAAATACTGGAAGTGATCCGTTTGGTACTCCTGATTGGAGAGTGGGGATAGATGATTCATTGATTTTGGATATATCCAATAGAGGATCAATCAAAATACATACTTCGAATCCATTCACCTGGACAAACAATATAAACGGTACCTTTGCACTTGGGATTCAGGATGGAAGCAACCCCGTCTCATATATTCAAAATGTTTCGCTAAAACTTGGTTTATTAAATCCGGTGCAAGGATTTACGGTATTTGAACTTCAAAACGGTAGCGAAGACTTGGTGCCATATGATGACACGAGTACCTACACATTCTCTGTTCCGGCGAATACCGCTGGCGATCCATTTGGCACCCCGGATTGGCGCGTGGGAATCGATGATACGTTGATGCTCGATGTATCGAACAGAGGGTCGATGAAAGTTCACGCTTCAAATTCGTTCACATGGACAAGTATTGTCAGCGGAACCATTACTTTTGAAATCAAGGACGGCACTAAAACGAGTTCGTATTTTAATCTTGTACCATTTACGTTGGCGCTGTTGAATCCATTGACATCGTTCACTGTTTTTGCCGAACAGACCGGCAGTGAAGAGCTGGTTCCGGCAACAGACACCAGTACCTATTCGTTTTCAGCGCCGGCGAATACCGCCGGTGATGTATTCGGCACTCCGGATTGGCGTGTGGGAATCGATGATACGCTGGTGTTGGATATATCGAACAGAGGGTCGGTGAAAGTTCACACCTCGAATCCGTTCACCTGGTCAACCAACATCAGCGGAACGTTTACGCTCGCTATTCAAAACGGCGCAGGAACGAGTTCACTGTTTACGAATGTTCCGCTTAAACTAGCCATGTTGAACCCCATTCCGTCGTTGACGATTTTTACCAAACAGACCGGCAGTGAGGAACTGGTTCCTACCGGCGATATCAGTACGTATGGGTTTTCGATACCGGCCAACGCAACAGGAGATCCGTTCGGCACGCCGGATTGGCGCGTGGGAATCGACGATGCACTTGCCCTGACGGTTTCCAATCGAGGGTCGGTGTCGATAGCACTCACGAATGCGTATACCTGGGGAAGCACCGTATCCGGAACCGTCACCTTGGCAGTAGAAGACGGGACAGCAGCGACCTCGTATTTTTCCGGCCTGTCCACCCAGTTGCGTCAACTTGCCAGTGGAACGATTCGAATAACTAATCCCGGCGCAACCTCTTCTGTTGCGGTGAATGATTCAACCGGCGAAACCTGGAACTGGTCATCCGCGACTGATACTCTCAATCTGACGGATTTGAGCGTTGCGGCCGATGGTACGCTTACTGCGTCGCCGGTGTCTCCGGCTACTGAAATTACCGGCGGTGATTACGGCAGTGCGAGTGCGACGGTTCAGTTGATGAGTGGTGGGACGCCGGCGGCGCCGGCGTGTACGGTGCCGTTTGATGTGTCGGTGGATATTGATATTCAGCCCGTGGGCGGCAGCGTACTGCCTCATGGACGGCAGAAAATGTTGTACCAGGCCAGTCTTGATGTGGATTGTGAGATAGAGTCCGGGCATACCATCACCGCGGCGTTTGAGGGCGCGGCGAGCAACGTTACCGATAATCTTGAATTGGTGGCGCACGATACCATTGCCAATCGGTGGGTGTTGCAGTCCAAGGTCGATGTGGGGACCGGTGATTTGATCTACCTGCCCACCACATTGCCCGCGTCGATTTCGGTTCCTATAAAGGTAGTGAAAAGTGATGGTACCGATGTGGTGGCACAGAGCAATACCATTGCGTT
>JAFGXQ010000174.1 GCA_016936575.1 Deltaproteobacteria bacterium | reverse complement strand
GATACAGACGCTGATACCGATAGTGACAGTGACACCGATAGCGACAGTGACAGTGACACCGATAGCGACAGTGACAGTGACAGTGACACCGATAGCGACAGTGATAGTGACACAGACAGCGATACCGATACAGACGCCGATACAGATAGTGACACCGACAGCGATACCGATAGTGACAGCGACACCGATAGCGACAGCGACACCGATACCGATACGGATGCGGACAGCGATTCGGACACCGATACCGGTTGGGTGAACAATGCGGAGGAGGCCATTCAAGATGTACTGGACGCATTTGACGGCACCGCGAGTATTGAAATCACCGGGGGCGTGGTCACCTATATACGGGAGGCCGTCGGAAATGCCCCGCCCGGTTTTTTTGTGCAGGCGGCAGCGAACGGTCCGGCGGTTTTGGTAGAGGATGCAGGTGGAAATACGGTGTTAATCGGAGATACCGTGTCGTTGGTGGCAACAGCGCTTTCATCGGTATCCGGTGTTCGGTACATATCTGCGTATATGAATTTAACGGTTTTATCCACATCATTCAACGTGAGCGCTTGGCCGCAAAACGTATCCTATGCCGGAGATCTGGTGAGCAATCTCGATGGATACACAAGTGAACTGGTATCCGCTGACGTGACGATTACATCCACTTTCATGAACAGTGAAACAGGGTATATGGCGGCCACGGTTGATACACATGCCATTGTGGGTCAGACCACTGTGGAACTTGGATTGGAAAACGATGTCTATCAGAATTACAATTACGGCCCGGGATGCACCGTTCAGGTAACCGGAACGCCGATGTGGCGCCATGACAACATTGCTCAGATTCAGGTGTTACACCCTTATGAAATGACCTTGATACAATGTGCGCCGCTGGTGCTTCTCTCCGCGCAGGCAACAGACGCAAACACCGTTGTGTTGGTTTTTGACGCCGAAATTAATCCCGATACCGTGCTGCTCAACGGAAATCAGTTTTCGATTTTGTACGACGGGGCGAGCTACCTGGACGTGAACAGTGCAACCCCACAGGGGCAAACTATCATATTGACGACAGCGGACCAGTCGCCCGGTGTCACGTACACCGTGGCCATGGCCGGAAGTATCAAAAATATGAATGGCGAAGGGGTGGAAACAGGCGAAAATCAAGTAGATTTTGTTGGCTATGAACAGTGAATCGCCGGTGGTAAGAAAATACACCTCAGATAATACCAAAGAGGAACAGAAGAATTGTAGCGATATATTTGTCGGGCAGTTCATTTGAGAAAAACAGAAAAAAGGGAATAAGAATGAAATGGATTAGCTGTTGTTTGATGTGCGTGGCAATTGTTTTTTTGAATCAACCGGTTCAGGCCGGTGACAAAGCGGCCGCCAAAGAGGCGTTTGATGAAGGAACGAAACTATTTTCCCAAAAGCAGTACGACGAAGCCGCCGAGCGCTTTCGGGAGGCGTATGCGTTAAAAGCCACCTGGAAACTGCTGTACAATATCGGTCAGGCCGAAGCCGCGGCCAAACGGTATGGGTTGGCGCTTGAAGCGTTTGAACGCTATCTGGCCGAAGGTGGCGATGAGGTTGAAAACTCCCGGCGCAGTGAAGTGCTCGAAGAAATTCGCAAGATGCGGGATATGGTAGGTGACTTGTTGGTCAAGGGGCCGGCCGATGCAGTGGTTTCAGTAGACGGAGTGGAGTGGAGCGGAGCGTTCTGCCGATGGCGTCCACAATTATTGTCACCGCCGGCACAGAACATCTGGTGACCGTTGCGCTGAATGGGAACACCCTGTACCAAACCGAAGTGCGGGTGCGCAGTTCCCAAAAACTCGAAATCGAGGTTCCTGAAACCGAGAATCCGAGTGACGAAACCACGGTGGAAGGTCCGGTGGCTGCAGACGATTCACCTGCAGAAACAACTGAGGACCATTCCGCTGCTCCCCCGCTGGTGTCCGGCAAAAAAAATCGATTGAAACCGATGGGGATTGCGTTTACCGCCCTGGGCGGCGCATTGCTGATAGGAGGGGGGATCACGGGGATTGTGGCCATCAGCAAACAGAAAGAATTAGATGAAAACTGTATCGACGGCGTGTGTTACGGCGGCGGAACCCAGGAGATTGAAGATAGCCGAAATCGATTGGAAGTTGCGACGGACGTGTTGCTCGGTAGCGGATTGGCATTTGCGGTGACCGGGGTGATACTGTTGATTGCAGGCAAGAAGAAAAGTGAAAGGCAAACCGCGCGGATTGTTCCGTCGGTGAGCATGCACGGCGCAGGATTTATGGCGGAAGGACGGTTTTAGGAATGAATCGCATAATTTATATATTGGCGGTATTGAATTTGCTTTGGGTTTGTGGGTGTCAGGCATTCCTGGGCGATGAATATGAGCATGTCGAAGGCCCCGCGCCGGATTCGGATGCGGACACAGATACTGATACAGATACAGATAGTGATAGTGACGCGGACGGGGATACGGACTCAGACGCGGATTCCGATGCGGACAGTGACAGCGATGCGGACAGCGACAGCGACGGCGACAGTGACACGGACAGTGACAGCGATACAGACAGTGACAGCGATGCGGACAGCGACGGCGATACGGACAGCGATAGCGACACGGACAGCGACAGCGATACGGACAGCGACAGCGATACGGACAGCGACAGCGATACGGACAGCGACAGCGACACGGACAGCGACAGCGACAGCGATACGGACAGCGACAGCGATACGGACAGCGACAGCGATACGGACAGCGACAGCGATACGGACAGCGACAGCGATACGGACAGCGATAGCGATACGGACACAGATACGGACACAGATACCGACACGGACACCGATACAGATACGGACACGGACATAGATACGGATACGGACACGGACACAGATACGGACACAGATACGGACACGGACACAGATACGGACACAGATACCGACATGGAGTTCTTTGTGGGTAACATTACCACCACCGGGCAGGTAAGGTCTGACTTTCTGGATTATTGGGACCAGATTACCCCCGAGAATGAGGGGAAATGGGGGACCGTGGAGCAGAACCGCGATGTGTACAACTGGAGCGGGCTGGATGCAGCGTATAATTTCGCCAAGAACAACCATATTCCGTTCAAGCAGTTTACCTTTGTTTGGAATAGCCAACGACCGACTTGGATCGATGGCCTTTCGCCAACGGAGCAAGCCCAGGAGGTTGAGGAGTGGATCAGTGACTTCTGCACAAGATATCCCGATGCGGATATGATTGATGTGGTCAACGAAGCGACCCCGGGACACGCACCGGCCGCGTATGCGCAAAATGCATTTGGAGACAACTGGATTATTCATTCGTTTGAGCTGGCCCGAACCCATTGTCCCAACTCTATTTTGATTCTGAACGACTTCAACGTGTTGAGCTGGAGCACCGACGATTTTATTGCGATGGCAACCCCGGCGATCGATGCGGGGGTTGTCGATGCGATTGGGCTGGCGGCAACCGGGCTGGAGGGGTATTCGTTGAGTTATTTGGACGCCAAGTTGAATCAAATCGTCGCACTGGGTCTGCCCATTTACATAACTGAGTATGGTGTGGCAACAACCGATGATCAGGAGCAGCTCAACATCTTGCAAACTCAATTCCCCCTGTTTTACAATCATCCATCGGTCAAGGGCATTACGTTCTGGGGGTGTGTGGAGGGGAAGACCTGGATGACGGGAAGTGGTCTCATCCAGAATGACGGCACACCCCGCCCCGCCATGACCTGGCTGATGAATTACCTCGGTCGATAGCCCCTGACAGCCGTAGGGGACGTAGTCCCCGATGACTCCCGAAACGTCTGAACGGTTTTGAATTTGGGTCCCCCTCATTTCAAATTCTAAATGCACTATATAGAGTATATGTGGCCGGATAGGTTGTTTCGAGGCAATGGATTGAACCAGGAGCGTTTTAAATGAAGTTTTGGATATTGGTCATTTTTACAGGGTTGTTTGTGTGCTCGTTCGGGTGCTCAGACGATGGCAACGGCGGTAACGCCGGGGGCGATGGCGACAGCGACGGAGACAGCGATGCGGACGGTGATGGGGACAGTGATGGGGACGGCGACGGGGACGGAGATACCGATGGCAAAGACAACCCCTATGAACAGTTGGCGGACTGCGCGACATTTTCAAATCAAGACGCCTACGCCGGGATGACCAGCTGTTATGTGGACAGTATCGACGGAGATGACGCCAACGACGGATTGACCGAAGATACGCCGGTGCAGTCGCAACAGGCCGTTCCCTCCGGTTGTGAGGTGGTGCGCTACAAGCGAGGCAGTGTGTTCAACGAACCGGTGGCCACCGGCGGATACATGGGCGGCGGCGCGAGCGTGTTCACCAATTACGGTGATGCGAGCAAACCGTTGCCGGCGTTTATCACCACCGATTCGGTGGTCAGCGCCTACCAGGGGGGAATCATCGTTGATGGCTTGCATATCGAAGGTTCGACAACTTCTGATGACTCCTCTCTCGGCGGCGGCGGTACCTGTGTTATGCTGGGCGGAAACAGCCAATTGCTGAACAGCGAAATCACCGACTGCGGTATCGGCATCATGTTGTTTGGCGATGACAGTCTGGTACAGTGTAATACGGTATATGATTTGTCAGAAATGGTGTCTGACACCCCCGATACCGAAGTGTACGCAAATGCCGTGGGCGGCGCGGAAGGCATTTTTGTCAGTGGTTCCAATTGTGAAGTGGCGTACAATCAGTTCATCAACTGCAAGGGGCCGGCCCTCTGGCAGGGCGAAGGGGGCTACGACGGCGGCGCCACAGAGGTAGCGGTGCCCGAAGGGGAAACCATCTCGGGCCTTCGCGTGCATCACAATTTTTCTTACAACAGCTGCGGCTTTTTCGAGGTGTCCGGGTTCGGCACATTCGCAGACTCTGAATTTTACTACAACGTATCTGTCGACAGCTCCTGGGCCATGCTCTTGCAAGTGAATGAAACCACGCTCGATAATATTCGCTGGGAGAATAATACGTTTGTACATCACGAGGGGGCGTACACGCCTTCTATCGCGATGATCTATCAGGCGGAGCTGACTCCGGATACTGTATCTCTGTATAATAATATGTGGATTTTCCGCAACACCGATATGTGGAACGCCACCATCGATGACGCGTTCGATGCGGGAAACAATATTATCACTGATGCCGATCCGGGAGTGGTGAATATCGACGGTTTGGCGGCGGCAGACTATGATTTGGTTGCCGGAAGTGAGGCCATTGACGCCGGAATCGACGTGCCCGGGCACGGGTACGACTACCTGGGGCGACCGGTCCCGTCCGGCAGCGCCACTGACATCGGTGCGTTTGAGTATCAGGAATAACAAGTATCTGATTTGCGATGTATTGGTGGGGTGGATTCCGGATGCTATTTATTCAGCAAAAATCCCAGAATCACGAAATGACTCGCCAGAAACTTTTTGTCGATGGCTCAAACAACGAGAGTGTTCAGCTGGGGAATGCCGAACAAACATCATCAGGAATCCCATATTGAAAATGAGAAGGCAGTTGAGCTAACGCAGGCGTTTCCAGTACTGGGTGCGGCCCAGGAGGGAGATGCCGATGTAACCGCGTACTTTTAAGGTGTTGCCGCCGTCTTGCAGCTCCAGCAGTACTTTGTACCACTTGCCCGATTCAGGGTCCAACACCCGGCCTTTCCATTCTGTGCCATCGAGCATAAGTCCGGGCATGATTATCATGCCCATCACCGGTGAATTTTTTCTTTTTCCCGGGCATTTGTCGCAAAGGGGGTTTTTTTCGGGCGCGTCGAGCAGCTTTACAATTTTGCCGTACAGTTTTCCGCTGTGAATCCAGATTTGAATGTGCGAGCGGGCCTTTCCGGTGTTGTCGTCAATGGTTTTCCAAACGCCCGCCGGAGAGGCGGCTTTTTCTGCCGCGCTTCCGTTGGAAATGAGCCCCATGGAGAACAGGGCAACGGCGAGTATAAACGCTGTGATAGATATTCGTGTGTACCGGGGTTTCATTCAACCGCCTCCTGAAATAAAACAGATTGATTCCTTCCGTATACCGCTGATTGTGATACGCTGCATTGGGAAAAAATGAACCGACCGGTGATGCGTGGTATTCGATTACACATTAAAACGGATATGACAGATGTCGCCGTCCTGAACGATGTATTCTTTGCCTTCAATGCGAAATGCGCCGTTGTCGCGGCAGGCGGCTTCGCTGCCGTATTTGTTGAAATCGGCAAAAGAGATCACCTCGGCGCGAATGAACCCGCGAGCCAGATCGCTGTGAATGGCTCCGGCAGCTTCCTGTGCGTTGCTGCCCTTACGGATGGACCAGGCGCGACATTCATCGGGGCCGTGGGTCAGGAAGGTGATGAGATTCAATAATGAATAAGCGGTTTTGATAAATCTCGCCGACGCCGGTTCTTCCAGACCCAGGTCTTTCAGAAATTCGATTTGATCGTCTCGGTCAAGGGATGCAATTTCCGCTTCAATGGCGGTGCAAATCGGGACAATCGCCAGATTGCGCTCGTCTGCCAATTTTTGTACATCGGCCGGCAACGTGGTCGCGTCTGCGCCTTCCGGAAGACTCAACACAAACATGATGGGTTTCAGTGATAGAAAAGTGAAACCGGAGAGACTTTTTTTCTCCAGCTCAGTAAGTTCCAGTGTGCGCAGCGGTTGCTCTGATTCAATGTGCGCTCCGCAGCGTTCCAATACATCGAGCAGTTTCATATCGGAACGATCTTTTCGCAGCCGTTCGAGTCGTTTTTCAATGACGGACATGTCCGACAAAATCAACTCAGATTCAAATCCCAGAATTTCATTGACCGGTTCAGGCGTACCGGCCCCTTCGTCAAATCCCCGAACCACCTGGGCCAGCGCATCCATTTCACGAATTTTTCCAAGTGTCTGTGTATCGAGACTGGTACTGCCTTTGCCGCCCGGTACATCCGCAAATATGATTTCGGTGAAGGTAATTTTTTTTGGGTTGTCGATTTCAACCAGTCGGTCAATTCGCGCATCCGGTACCTTGATGGTGCCCAGATTCACTTTATTTCCGAAACCCACCGGAATATCTTGCCCGGTGAGCGCATTAAATAACGTTGTTTTGCCGGAACCGGAAAACCCAACAATGCCAATTTTCATGCGTATCTCCCTTTAATAGTAGGTAATTACAGCTTATTTTTACGCGCATAAGGCGCAAATACGCAGCCGCGCAGATATTTTCATAGCAAATCATTTAAACTCTTGCATCGAAAAAGACACGTATTATAATGCGCATCGCTGAAACGGGCTCGTAGCTCAACTAGGTTAGAGCTCCCGGCTCATAACCGGGCGGTTTCCGGTTCGATTCCGGACGAGCCCACTAATCACGGCGGGCGGCCAATAAAGTGTTGCACCCGCAGTAACCGTTTTCAGCACTCCTGCGGTAACAAAAGGAGTACTTTGAAAATACGCGGAAGAAGGATTTGCCATTGACTGTTCAACAAGACCTTGCAAACCTGCAGAAACTCCAGGAACTGGACCTCAAAACCATCGATATTCGCAACGAGCTCGATGACATCCCCAACCAAATTGAAGACGTGCGCAAAAATGTAGAAACCATACGGATGATTTTGCAAAAAGAACAGGTGCGTCTGGAAGAAGCCGAAGGTTGGAAAACCGACAAAGAAAAAGAGATAACGCTGCAAAATGATTTGCTCGTAAAAAGCAAAACCAAATTGCAGGGGGCTCGAAACGATAAGGAAAACAAAGCCGCACAGCGTGAAATCGATACCATCAAGAAAAATATTTCCGACCAGGAAAAAGAGCTGATTGAACTGATGGAAGCCATAGAGCAATATCGCATCGCCATTGATGAACACAAAAAGGAGTTCGCCGAGCTGGAAGAGCATCTGAAAGCCAGTGAGCAAGAAGGCGAAGCGCGCATGGCGGAAATTAAAGCGACGCTGTCGGAGGCAGACAGCGGACGCAAAGAACTCACGGTTCATATTTCTCAGCAGACGTTGCGGCTGTACGAGCGCGTTCAGCGAAAATTGGGGCAGGCCATTGTCCCCGTTACGGAGCCGATTTGTTCCGGATGCAACTTCGGGATGTTACCGCAGAAATTTATTGAACTGCAACGGGGTGAGTCGCTGATAACCTGCCCCCAGTGCCTGCGCATTCTAGTGTACACCGGGGAGCCAATTGTCGAAGAACCCCTCTCTGACGACGAGTAAAGAGATTTTTCGGAGTTGGATTCCGATACCTTTCTACATGCCGGAAACAGCGGTGATTTCGGCGGGGCATGTCACCGGGGCGTAGGTGACTGTGGGATTGTTCGCGGTTTCCATCCACTCGGCGTACCACAGGCAACCGGCGAGCATTTCGGGGTATGAGGAGAGTTCGGCGTTACATTTATTCGTCATACAGGTTGCACCGTAGTCGCAGTCCAGTGCCCAGCCGCCGTACTGGCTGCCCCAGTCGCTGACTTCGGGGTATTGCGCCGGACAGCCCTCGTTTAAAGATCCGAGACCGCCGCCCGGAATCAATAAGTCGAAATTGTTTGCAGGCGTGTCAGTGATACCCAATACCTGAACAATCATTGATTTTCCGACCACTGAACCACTGGTGAAATCCAATTGAAAGCAGTCGCCGCAGGCCGCGTCATTTTTGGCGGCAAACCCGTACGATACGTTGGTACCGACCTGCCAGGGCGCGAAGCTTGAACATGTGAACAAAGAACCCCCATCGCAGCCGCTTTGTTGGGTGGATATGTCGCCGGTGAAGTAGTTGTTGTCAGCATTGCAAACATATGCCGTGTCGTACCAGGAACAGTACGCTACGCAACAATCCCAGAATCGTGTCGTTGTAGCAGTTGTACCACCGGTAACCGGATCGAGCACAACCCCGGTATCGGTATCATTATCTGAGTCCGAATCCGTATCTGCGTCCGTGTCCGCGTCGGTGTCGGAATCGGTATCAGAGTCTGTGTCGGTGTCAGAGTCCGTGTCTGTGTCGGTATCCGTGTCCGTGTCCGTGTCCGTGTCCGTGTCCGTGTCTGTATCCGTGTCCGTGTCGGTGTCCGTGTCGGCGTCTGTGTCGGCGTCGGTGTCCGTGTCGGCGTCGGTGTCCGTGTCGGCATCGGTGTCCGTGTCGGTATCCGTGTCCGTGTCCGTGTCGGTATCCGTGTCCGTGTCGGTATCCGTGTCTGTATCGGTGTCCGTATCCGTATCCGCGTCTGTATCAGAATCCGTATCCGCGTCAGTATCTGAGTCGGTGTCCGAATCAGAATCGGTGTCGGTATCCGTGTCGGTGTCGGTGTCGGTGTCTGTATCCGTGTCGGTGTCGGTATCCGCGTCCGTATCTGAATCACGTGCGGCTTCGGGAATATCGGGAAATACGACAGAGCAACCAATGATGAATACGACTGGAATGAAGGAAAAAAACAGCTTTTTGTATAACATCTAGAACCGTCCTTCCAGCAGCAGTCCGGTGTTCTGACCCAGCATCGGCATTACAGAGGCATTGATCGATTCTTTTTGTCGCTTTTTGTTTACCAGCAGCAATATGATGCCGGTTAACGCCACTGCGCCCCCCACACCCATCAGAATGTCACCGACAAGCGCGATATTCTGCAATTGATCACGTTGCACCAGCGCATCTCCACTCACGCCGTTGGGATTTACTTCTTCCAGTTTTTTGGCGGTTAAAAATGCAATCCCGCCTACGGTGAATCCGCCGACGCCGATCACTGTCCCCGTCAATGTGAGGGCAATGCCGGCTTTTTTCAGCCCTGACGAGGGCGATTCGGCCACCGGTTTGCTGTCTGCTTCCAGCGGCTGAGCGTCTTCGCTGCTTTCATTGGATTCAGACATTCCCGATGTCGGTTCAGCGGGTTCTATTTGGTTCGGTTGCTCCGATGATTCAGCATCGGCGGTTAGGTATACGGTGTAGGTCTGACCGGTCATCAGTTTGATCGTTTCGGTGGCAGTCACTTCTCCGTTCAATTGCCCGGATACTTCAAATTCTCTGGCCGCGCTGACCGGAATCAATCCACTGAGCGGGAGTGTGCCACGGTTCAGCCCGTTGATTGTCAATATTGTACCGTCCGGACCCTCAACCTTCAGAAAGCCGACCAGCGGGCGCAACCGGGCTATCTCTTTTTGAACTTCCTGGCGTCGCATATCGTCAATGTCGTCGCCCGCTTCCACGATGTACTGTTCGAACGCCTCCAGTGCCAGACCGTAATTTTTTGCGCCGGCCTCACACTGCCCAATGTTGTACAGCAGTTTCCAGGTAGGTTCTTCTTCGTAGGCTTTTCGGAACTGAACTGCGGCCTCGGAGTATTCCCCCTGATCGAAAAGCATATTTCCCTCTTTGAACGCCTGCATTGCGGCGCCTTTGTCTGCGTGAGCGGGCAATGCAACAATCAACGCGAAAACCCAAACAAAGATTTGTTTGTTCATCATGTAACGTAGTCCCCTTTTATCGGCGATGGCGCGTTCATCCAATTAAAACGCCATTAAACGTGTACATTATTACTTTCGCTGTGATCTGTAAACAATCTGATGCAAATACCGAAACGCCTTTTGAGCGGCTCTCGTCAGGAGCGGAGCACCCAGGTTTGGGTATGGTGTTTCACTTTTATTTTAAATCCGCAAAACCCCGGTACGGTATTCAGTGATGGCGGGCCTTTTCGGGTTCCTCCGGTTTTATGCAACGTGGCCGTTCTGCCTGCAAAATCATATGCCACATCGTATTGCGCATCGCCTAGATTGACAAGCAACGGAAACCGTTGCCGCACCCACGCGGCGGTCCATTCGGGAAGCGCCGGAGCGATGAAATCGGCTTTACTCAGCAGTGCGAAATCATGGCCGCTTTCAATTCCAATGGTTGAGAGGGTACGCCGAATCCATGTTTCAGGGGACGGCACTGCATCTTCCCACACACCCAGCGCAAGCGGTTCATCACTTACATTGAACCGAACCGCCTTTTTCGCGATGTCTGCCTCAGCCAGGTGTTGTCTTGTCTGCACCAGGGCGTCTTTGAAAATGGACCCTCGCAAAAAAAGTTCGGCAATGGCGTCCTGGGCGCCGATTCCGGTCGGAACTTCCTCTGTGGATACCAAAACGCAACCGGCAAGTGAGCGTTCCACCTGAGCGGTCACCACTCCCTGTACCAAATGCGGGTTCGATACCTTCAACGTGCCGAGTCCGGCAGCCGCCAGTTGAGCGCGTTTCAGGGGGGATGCCATGGTTACGATGATGCGGGCATCTTTTTCCCGGTACCCGAGTCCGGTGGCTACAGTTGCGAACACAACGATGGCTTCAACTTTTTCTTCTGAAATACCGCTACTTGCAGAGAGAGTGATTTCCTTGCCGTTGCCGTTGCTGAAAAAGAGGCGTCCCCGCTTTCTTCTCGCCACATGCGCACTGGGCGCATGGGTGCGAATAAACAGTTCCGCCAGCCTGGGTGAAGCAAACACATCGGTTTCAGCTTTTCGGGGAATATGGAACGCGTCGCGTAGTTCCTGCTGAATTTTTTTTGCGTCTTTCAGCGCTCCCCGGTGAATCTCATACCTCTGTGCATCGCATACGTCGCATTTCATGGCCAGCAGGGTCGCGCGAATATCGCAACCCGACAATCGAAAGTCGTCGTCCGGGTTGTCGGGGCGTCTTGGTGAGACAAAGAGTTCCTTTGATATTTCGGCAACACTGACGACGTCAATCGCTTCTTTCAATAGGTCGTTTTTCTCGGCGTCGACCAGGAAGGCTGCCATTTCAGCACGCAGCGGAAGACCGAACAGGGCGTGACCCCGTTGGGTAATTTCCTGGGTTTCGGTGATTGCGCCCAGCGCGGCAAGGGTTTGGGTTGCGGCGTCAACCGCATATGTCTTCGGTGCTTCATAAAATTGAAGCGTCTCCACGCGTTCTCCGCAGGACGCGGCCGCGAGCACCATTTGCGTCAGCGACTCTCTGAACATTTCGGCCGGTGTGAATTTTTCAAGCACCGCCCGTTCACTCCACAACCGAAAACAAACACCCTCGGCGGTACGACCGGCGCGGCCTTTTCTTTGCGCTGCGCTGTCCAGCGCGACAGGCATCAGCGTGAGAAAACCGCGATCATCCACAAAGCGGGTGCGCTTCACCAGGCCGCTGTCGATGACCACACCGATGCCGGGAACCGTAATTGATGTTTCACATACATTGGTTGCCAGCACCACTTTGCGTTTGGGTGAGTTGGAAAAAACCTGCTCTTGTTCGCCCAGCCCCAGATCTCCGTGCATTTGCATCACATCAATATCGTTACGTGACGCAAGCGCGTCGGCAACCCGGCGAATTTCGGATTTCCCCGGCAGAAACACCAGAATGTCTCCGGTAAACGACATTGCCTTGTGTACCGCATTCGATACGCGATCGGCCAGGTGGTCGCCCGAAGGCAGCGCGTCTTTCGGGCCCAGGTAATGAACCGCCACGTCAAACAGCGTTCCTTCGGCATGAAGGGGAGTCGCATTCAGGTATGATGCCAGCGGCCGGGCGTCAATCGTTGCGCTGGTGACCAGAAGCTTTCCGGTGAAGTTTTTTTTCAGCAATGCCAGAAGGAGATCGGTTTCAATACTGCGTTCGTGGAACTCATCCAGAATCACCGCATCAAACTGTGCGATGCGATTTGAAGCGAGATAGCGCAGCGCAATGCCGGGAGTGACAAAAAGAATGGCGGTATTTGCGGTGAAGCGACTTTGAGCGCGCACGTGGTATCCCACTTTTTGTCCGATGTCATCTTGTTCGAGAAAGCTGACGCGTTCGCAGAGCCCCAGACAGGCCACCCGCCTCGGTTCAATAACGAGAACTTTGCCTTTGGTAGAAAGCCACCTCGGCAACTCAGTGGATTTTCCGCTGCCGGTGGGAGCGGTGACGACCACCGGACCCTGTTGAATAGCCGCCATTACCTGCGACTGAATTTCGAAAATGGGAAGGGGGCGCGACATGAACCGGAAATGCTCAGGAAAAATCTTTGCCCATGGCGACCGCGATGATCAGGGCGATAATGGCGGCGGGGGCTACCACACGCAGACACCAAATCCATAAATTGAATACCACATTAGATTGTTTGATTCCCAGCTCCTTCAGAATGAAATCGTTTTTCAGGTACCAGCCCACAAACAGGGTGGTACCCAGCCCCCCCAGGGGCAGCATCCAGTTGCACGCCAGATGGTCCAGCAGCGACAGCACCCCTTTTTTGGTGGAAAAGATAATCTGCATTATCGGAACGCCGTCGAACGATATTCCGGAGAGCGTCTTGTTGGCGCCCAAAGAGAGCGCGGCGAAAATAGAACCGACAAATACGACGCTGGCGGTAATCAATACCGCCTTCTTTCGGTTCCAGCCCCGTCTGTCAATCATGATTGAGGCAACCACTTCACCCAGCGACAGGGTGGAGGAAAGTGCGGCGAAACCCACCAGAATGAAAAAGAGCGGGGCGACCACCATGCCGCCGGGCATCACTGTGTAGAACAGTTCGGGCAGCGCGATGAACAGCATTCCCACCGTGCCCACTTCACCGGCTGACACTTTGGCCTGTAAATCGGGGACAGAAAAAATAATGGTGAACATCACCACACATGCGAGCAGTGCAAACAGGGTGTCCAGTGAGACGACCCACAGGGCGCTGTGGGTAATGGAATCGTTCTTTTTCATATACGAACCGTACGCCACCATGGCACCCAGGCCCAGCGAGAGGGAAAAGAACGCCTGACCGACCGCTTCCAAATACCCTTTGGGCTCCATTGCAGCGAAATCCGCACTGAAGATGGTGGACAGCGCTTCATTTCGACCGTCCATGAAAAGTGCGGTCGCCACCAGGTAGAGCATGATGAGAACAAGGATGGGCATCATGATTTTAGTGGCTTTTTCAATGCCCCTACCGATTCCCCGCAGAATGATGGCGCCGTTCATCAGGGTGAATCCCGCGGTCAGCGCAATTTGCAGCCAGCCGTTCTGGGTGAATTTTCCGAACGCCGCAGGGCCGTCAAAGGATTCGGGATATCCGCTGAAGGACCAACCGACGCATTGTCCAAAGGAATATAGGGACCATCCGGCGATAACCATGTAATACGACAAAATGATTCCCCCGGCGGCGGCGCCCAGATACCCGAGTTTGCTCCAGCCCTTTCCTCCCAGTTTTTTGTACGCCGGGGCTCCGGAAAGTTGGGCCGTGCGCCCGACAAAAATTTCCCCCATCATGATGGGCAGGCCCAGAAAGAAGACCGCCCCCAGGTAAACAAGCACAAATGCACCACCGTTGTTTTCCCAGGTGATGTACGGAAATTTCCAAAGATTTCCGAGCCCTACGGCGCTTCCCGACGCCGCCATAATAAATCCCAATTTGGAATCCCAAGTATCTCGTTGCACGGTCATAATGTTATTTCTCCATGGGGAAACCCCTGCATTTGGGCGGCAACATACCACGAACTATGGTTCAGGTGAACGGGTAAAAAATGTCGAAAAAAGAACCTGTGCACTTAAGATCGGGTACAAACCGACGACTTACTACCGGAACCGAATGAATTCATAGAAAGGGACACATCGTGGGAAAAGTCGCTACGCATAAAATAATTATCATCAATAATGAGTCGACACCGGCCACCGTTATCGCGGATGCGCCCATGTTATTAACCCCGGAAGGGCCGGCCCAACCTCCTGAACCTATGCATCTGAACGAAGAAATGGTACTGGTTTTCGATGAGCACGGAAATGTCATCGGCAATGTGGGGCACGAACAGGTGAAGGAGCTTCGGTAAAGCGGAATGCCGCGTTAATACAACGAACAGTCACATGACCAGCAGCCGTCCTTGATGATGGCGGTGGTTCCGGCTTCGCATTCGGGTCGAGCCATATTACATAAAACACCGTCTGTCTCACCGACACAATAATGAGGTACACATGCGCTGACGCAATCGGTACACCCGGCACACGACCCATAGGCACAATCGTTACAGTATTGATCATCAGGGCACTCCCAATCCGCAGCGCAGGATTGCCCGATTCCAGTGATGTTCAATTCAATCTCTGCCTGTTCCGTGGGTACTTCGAAATCCATGGAAACGCACTGATAGCCGCCCGCTGGCGTAATGCCATCCACGATACCGGCCGAATCCGGAAAGTTCACTTCCCCTTCCCAATAGTCGACGAATGAATCATAGGCGCACACTTGCACGCGGTACAATCCCGATGGAGGGTGGTACGATTCGGAACATCCGCACTCGCACAACTGCTGGTTCATACGAAACAATTGACCGTCCCATGATCGGCTGTACTGTTCTCCTGCCGGAATGTACAATACCTGGGGCATGTATGCACAATCCATACAGCAGCCGTACGGTTCAGCTTCATCGACATTCTCACAAGAAACCGTGCAAAACGGCTGTTCCATTGCATGTGCTGTCCATCGGTCTGACTCCTGCGCATACATTTGAATTGAGGAGGGGGAGTAAATGTACACCGGCCTTTCACCGGAATTGAGGATTCGAATCATAATGGGCGATTGAGTGACGCCCGTGTCGCTGTCTGAATCCCCGTCTGCATCGCTGTCTGAATCCCCGTCTGCATCGCTGTCTGAATCCCCGTCTGCATCGCTGTCTGAATCCCCATCTGCACCGCTGTCTGACGACGTATCTACGCTGTCGGCCCCTGCGGCCTTGTGACACCCTGTAAGTGAGATGGCAAACAAAAGCGAAAAAAACAAACGAATGAACAAACCGTTTTTCATAATCAACCTCCTGCCAAACGAACACATGGGCGAGCAAAAGAGAGAAGTGTTCCTGAAATATTTTTTAAAATCAATTGTATGACTTTTATGAGGCAAATCCAACAAATCAATAACAGACGGGCACGAACAATCGAAAAGTATTTTAGAAATAAACTCCGCCGCCAAGATGAAAATCAATGCGAGAAAACAGTCCCTTGGGGGCATTGAGACACATACAAACCCTCACATGTTTGGGCACTGTTGTTTTTAATTGACTATCGCCAAATCGCAATTGGCGCGGGCGCATGCGGCAAGGATGTACAACAATAACGACATTAAACAGCCGAATAGAGGGCGACATTTGGTTCTGTAGGTGAGCCGAAAATAAAACTGCAGTTTGAAATGTGAACAAATTGGGTTTCGGGGATTTGTTCAGTTGGCGTGCATAGTTAGACTGCTGAAGTGGCTTTGAGATGCACTCTGGCAAAACGCGGCGCGGGAATGCGCGATGTAGAAATTAATGCTGGTTGATAAATTCAAATACAGAGACTTTTTCTCCGTCCACCATGCAACTCATCCAGAATTGATGGTGGTAGGGATTGTCCACGTTTTCCTCTACAATAAATTCATATCCCAACCTTGAACATACTGACTTTTCGGGAGCGCATTGGCCAATGTAATACTGCACCATGTCGCAGACCGTGCCGTCCGAAAGGATGCATTGATGAGGATTCACCGGGACACTCTGGTTCAGATAATACATCCCGCCTGTATTGGCGCAGAACCATTCTGCCAGCGCGTACAGATCGTTTTGTACTTCTGCGATGTTCAGTGCGTAAAAGGCGACTTGCGCTTCGGTCAGATTGTTCTCAGAATGTTGAGAAGAGTCTGATGTATCCGATTGCGTGGTGTCGCCCCCGGTGTCGGTTGAAACTGCTGTATCGTCTGTCGACGCTGAAATGCGTGGTTCCGTCTCTGAATCTTCATCCACATCGCTGGTGCGACTGCACGAACCGGCGGTCAGCAGAAGCGCTGCAGTCACCCAGGTGAGCATCGAAGCCGGTAAACGAATCAGAAAAAAAGTATCTCGGTTCATTGGTTTATCCTATCCGACATCTACATCGGTGCGGTGATGGCTACATCATTTCCCACAACCAGATGGTTGCCGAGGAGAATGCCGTTGATAATTGCATTGTGAACGATTTCAATTGTAGCATTCGGCGCATAAACGTCTACATTGAATGCGGTATTCGCCGTGCCGATTTTCATGGCGGTATTTCCATGCGTGATCAACTGCCACACAGTGCCCGCAACGGTTGCGCCCAGCTCAACCCGGTCACCCAGGCTGACGCCGTTGGCCACCAGAATTCGCACCGTGGCGCCCGGGGTAGTGGTAATCAGCGCACTGTCATTGGCCAGCGTAATTGAATTGAAATAGTAATCCCCTGAATCCAGAATCACAGTGCCTCGATCCCACACGGTCAGTGAATCGTAGGTGCCGGGAGCAAGAATATCGGTTGCATCGTACCACACCACCCTCGCGTCTCCCGTAACTACCGGTGTGTTGGGAACAAACGGTGCACTGTACACCAGGGTTGCGCCGGTGACTTCGGTTCCATGAACATATGAATCGTTTCCTTTGGGAATGGTTCCGCCGGTAACGGCGTCTCCCCAGATATTCACGCGGTCCTTGCTCATGTCCACTTCCTGAACTGCTGTCACATCACCGGTAAGCACGCTGTCGAATCCCATTGTCAGTGTGTTGCCCAAAGCCAGGTCTGCGGTTACGTGGGTACGGTCTCCCAGCGTGACACTGCCTCGCGCTTGTATCGGTGCAATTGAAACGAATGCTTCGTCGGGAAGATCGGCATTGGGGTCGAGCAGCGGATACCAGACGTTTCGCTGCAACAGGCAGTCGTGGTAGTTCAGAAGAAAGTAGCCGCTGTTGCCCGGGTTGCTGCCCCAGCTGTTCTTGATTTCCCAGGCACTTTTGGTGTCGGACCATCCGGTGATGATGATGCAGTGATTGGTGCCGCAATCATTTACGTCACAGAGACCATCATTATTCACATCATCGTCGCAGTCATCGTTAACCGCACAGCCGTTTCCGACCAGACCGGTGGTACAGACTCCACCGACACATGTACCGGCGGTCACACAAACGCGTTCGCCGGTGTCGGTACCGGTGTCAGTGTCGGTATCCACATCGGTGTCGAGTTTTTTCGGGCTGAGTTCTTTTTGCCAGCAGGTGGTCTCCGCGCAGGTGAATACACCATCGGTGTCGGTCGCACCATGGGTGGTATAGCAGGCCGACAGAGGACCGATATCCTGGAGCAACTGCTGAATGACGGCCACATCAATATCTGTGCTGCCGGCGGCGGCGGTGACGTGCACGTAATCATCGATAGTCACTCGGCGGTTGGCTTCATCCGCACACAGCGCGGCAGGAAGGCCGGGGTCGGTGTCGACAGCGGGAATGCCGTTGCACGACGTAAAGGAACAAATGTCTCTGGCATGGTGATTCGGGCACGCATCGGAGCAATCCGCCGGAGTGCCGTCAGGGTTTTTGGTGCCGTAGCAGAGACACGAGTTGTCGGTCAGGTAGTCAGACACATACGGCATGCAGTTTTCATCGGGAACGCCGTCGTCGCGAATGGTTTGAAAAGCGGCCTCGGCGGAACCGCCGCAACAGCTGCCCGCGGTGGAACACTCGGAGTTGATGTATTCCTCTGAGAGGTCGAGTTCCATCAGCGCATTGTCATGCAGTACGGCGTAAGACGCTTCGACTGTACCCACTGCAGAAAAATCCCAGCATGAACCGCATGACCCCTGCGCTTTCACAGATGTCATATAATCCTGGCGAGGGTCCGTCGGATGGTGCCAGGAAAAACTGACGTCGCCTACGCCGGGCGGAATTGTCACACCACCCTTTTTCGCGTTTCCGGCCTGGGTGAACATTCCGATGTTGAAGTCTCCGCTCGGAGATAGTGAAATCGACTGTCCTGTCGTTGCTGCTGCCAATTCTTCCGGCCGCATTTCGTGGGCAATGTTGATAAGACCGGCCAACTCCAGGACGCTGCCGATGACGGTGTCCCCATCCACGCAATACGCAGTGTACTCTGAATACTCACCACCGGCTTCGGGCACAACCGCATACCCCAGTTCAGCGCAGATTGAAAACTCGTCTCCGCACATGCCGTCGAGGAATTCCCAGGTGCTGCACTGCGTTCCGTCAGGAAACAGACAGTTGGTGTATTCTCCGGTTTCATCTTCGAACATCAGTACGTCGTAGCCCATTTCATAACAGTAGGCCGCGGAGGGGTTCGGCGTGCCAACACGAATTTCAATTGTGTTTTCTCCCGTGGTTTGTGCCTGGACAATACCCCCCATGAGTATCACAGACAACAGCGCTGCAAAGACGCAGTAAGATGGTTTTCGGTTCGCTATCATTTCGTTCTTCAACATGACATACCTCCTCATTGTTGGAACCTTGGGACGCATCAATAGTCAGCTCCGTCATAAAATGAACAGGATGTTCGAAGGAGCCTTACTACTTCAATTTGTTTATGGAGGGCACCATAGCGGTTTCAATTTATAAATGCCATCAAAAAAAATCGGTTTTTATCGAGGAGAAAAGTCATCTAAATGAGGTAAATGTCTATGCAGTGAATTTTGTGGATTAGCGACATGCAAATTGTCAAAAATGTAACAAAAAGTACAACTGTTTTTCATTTTTACTGGAATGAATGACGCATCGAACGTATGTTGGACTGACTATGCCTGAATTACCCGAAGTCGAAACCATTCGACGCCAGTTGCTGCCGCACCTGCCTGCGGTGATCAAACAGACACGGTTTTCAAAAGTTGTGGGTTCCATTGTGAAAACAAAAATGTTTTCGCCCACCGGAAAAACAATCGTAAAGATTGCGCGAAAAGGAAAACAGTTGGATTTTATTTTTGACGACGACACACATATGCTGTCGGGTTTGGGAATGAGCGGCGGATGGCGGGTATCTGAACAACCGATAACCGAAAAGCATACCCATATTCATTTTGCATGTGAGAATGCATCCGGTGCAGTGTACTTCGCATATGTGGATCCGCGACGATTCGGCATGTGCCATTTTGTGGACAGCGACGTTGCGAGCGTGATGCTGCGTAAACTCGGTGTCGATGTCAGCAGCCGTGAATTTACAACGGCCTATCTGAAAAAAATGTGCACAAAATACCCCAATCGGGAAATAAAACCGTTTCTACTCGACCAAACTTCGTTTGCCGGCGTCGGCAACTATATCGCGTGTGAAGTCCTTGCCCATGCGCGCATTTTGCCGACGCGAACTGCCGGAAGTATTACGACCAGCGACCATCAACAGATTGTTCTGGCGATGAAAAAAGTATTGTCCGGGAGTCTGAAAAAACGGGGGCTCACTTTCAGCGGCGGTTATACAGATGCAACCGGTTCACGGGGGGCGGCATTGGATAATCTGGTTGTGTTTCATCAGCAGATATGTGGGCTGTGCGAAAAAACGGAAGTGACAAAAATCACATTGAAAGGGCGAACCACCTATTTTTGTGCTCATTGTCAGAAATAACGGATAGCATATGACCATCGAGTATTGGCTGATGATAGGAGAAGCACATCGGCTTCAGTTCTTTCAAAGGCTATTCCCTTGCGGCGTGATACGCCATATTGATGCCCAGATTACGCGCGGTTTCAATTCCGGAGTCGTCTCCGGTGATTGAGTCGGGGTGACCGCTCCACAGGTTGCCGCCGAAATGACTGGTCGGTGCGGCATCGGATACCACCGCCATTCCGTGTATCAAGGCGCTTTTGATGATGTCCATAGCAGCAAGTTCCTGGCCGCCGTTTCGAGATCTTCCGACGGTCAGAGCACCCGCGATTTTATTGGCGAACAGGAATCCGTTGCGCCTGAATATCACGGCGCGGTCCAGGAACGACTTCAGCTGTCCGGTGATTCCCCCGAAATACACCGGGGATGCGAAAACAAAACCGGCAATGTCGGGATCATTCAGCTTGGAAATCAACTTTTCCGTAAAGTCGTCTTTCTGGGAACATGTCAGTTTTTTTCGACAGGCACCGCAATCCACGCAACCGCCGAAAGAGTACTGAGACAATTGGATAATTTCTGTTTCAAACCCTTTGGCCGAGCACTCTTCCAGCGTTTTGCGCAACGCAAACAGGGTGGTACTTTTTTCACCGTTGGGGCTGCCGCAAATTCCCAAAATTTTTTTCATTTTATTTCCTCCTCGCGGTGTCGTCCGCTTCTGTTTGTGGTCAACTGCTTTTCACAGAGCTGCGAAATAACACGTCACTTTGTGTGTAACAAATTTATCGGGTTTTCCAATGAATAATTCGGCGGAAGGCGGGCGGAAAAATCAGAATGTCGGGAATCGGTGGGTTACCAGCCCAGCGCGTCAATCATGGTCTGGGCATAGCGTTGGCCGAAGGTAACCTGGGAGGCGTGGTCGAAATGGACGTTCCATTCGTCTGATGGGTCCACATGCAGACCGTCGCTGACGACGACGTGGGTGTTTGGAATCAACCCCTCCAGTTGGTGAACCAGCGGATTGTGTCCGGAACAGCTGCCGTCCTGAGCCAGTTCACCGGGCAGGAACGGAATATCGCCCAGCCCCAGTTCCGACTTCAGGTCAGCGATGAATGCCTGCACCTTGCTCGGCCAATCGGACTGCATGTTGTTGGATTCTCCCTGATGGAAAATGAAGCCCTCGATTACGCCGCCGGCATCCTGCGCCAACTTGGCCCGGTCCACAATCCACTGCCAGTACTGTCCGCCATCTTTCATGAAGGTTTCAATCGCTTCACCGTTCTTGGCACAGGGAACCAGCCCAATCGTGTCGCCTTCGGGAATTACCTCCACCAGTGTTTTGGCGAAATAGTCTCCCGGCCCGAGTCCGTCGTTCCAGCAGCTGTGCAAGGGCGGCGCGGCCACGTCCCACTCATCGGTTTTTCGACCTGTGCGGGTGCAGTTGTCAAATCCGAGTACCTGTACGCGCTCATCTTCCCCCCGATCTTCATCCAGCGCTTTGGGCCACCCTTCCATATTGGATTGGCCGAGCAGCAGAAACACGTGGAACGTCGGTCCGGAAGGAGCATTGGTATCGGAATCGGTCGATGAATCGGTATCCCCGTTCGCGGCACAGATGGTCGCGCATTCCACATCGTCGCAGTCGATTGCGCCGTCACTGTCGTTGTCGAGCTGATCCGCACATTCCGCGGCACCGTTTTCAGATGCAGCGGCATCATCAACGCCGTTTTCGTTGTTACAGGCTGCCGCCGAGAACGCTATCGCCAGGATTGCCGCCAATAGCCAGGTGCAAGGTCCGGCTGCCATAGGGGATACGGGTTGATTACGCATGTTTTTTATTCCTTTTCTACGCAATGGTTGCGTTCGTTATTCGTTTACATTCATTTCGAAAGAAGAGCGAATGGCCGGAGTGCCCATGTAGGGGGCGAATAGGTTTTGGTCGTTTCATTGTTGGCACCTGCCGTGTTGTCCGTTCCGACTGTTTCTGTGTAACCGGAACTTTGTAAAGCATCTTTACAGTGCAATAAATCACAAAACCGGCTCATCCGTCTTAAAAAAAATCAGATAAAAAGTGGGGGAATGGAGGGTGCGAACAAAATCAGGAACAATTGGGAGTCGTTTTGAACATTCGAAAAGAAAACGAATCAGGGACAATCGGCGCAGTTGGCTTCTGTACAAGTTAGGACGTTGCTTGCCAGCTCGGCGCCTTCCGGATACTGGGCCAGGCATGCAATTGCGCAGCCGCTGTCGTCGGATGGGCATGTAAGCGCGCATTGGACAATCGCTGCGCAGCTTGTATTACCGACGCACTGCTGATACTCGCTGGTGCAGTTGTCGGCAACACATGTGAACATGTTTGTACAAACGTACGGTTCCGAGTCAGTGTCCGAGTCAGTATCGCTGTCCGTATCAGAATCACTGTCAGCGTCCGAATCAGCGTCGCTGTCGGTGTCGCTATCTGAATCGGTATCGCTGTCGCTGTCTGTGTCTGTGTCGGTATCGGTATCGGTATCTGAATCCGAATCGGTGTCGGTATCGCCGTCTCCGCCGGAATCACTGTCGGAACAGCTCAGCGGCCCGAGCAGCAACATCGGGACCAACGCGATGAGTAGTAAAATTTTCAATTGAATCATACTTCGTCCTTTTCCTTTCTGGAATCTTCAGTTCGGTATCTCAATCATAGCGAAAAAAAGAAGATTGGGCACAAAAATCAGACAATTCGCGTAACACGGCTTCTGTACTGTTTACTTGCCGTCCGTGCATTCCCGCGGCTTCGGCACCGGCGATGTTTTCCAGACGGTTGCGCATGTGCGTTTGTACAATATTGACATATTGTTATTATACATTAATATATATGTATGAAAACCATTACTATAAATGTATCCGAAACAGACTACAAGGCATTTCAGGAGTATGCCACGCATCATGACCGAACCACGTCTGAATTGATTCGCGAAGCCATGACGCAATACCGCGCTGCTCATATGGAAAAAGGACAATGCATTCTCGCAGCTCCCCCCATCTCTGTCGGAAAAGTCAGACAAACGCTTCTCAAAAGCGACGATTTACTGGAAGAAATGCTTTATGATTAACGGTCTGGATACCACCTTTTTAGTTGAGGTCGATATACTGGAGCATCCCAATCACCAGACCGCGCGCAGCCAGCTAGTGCAAATGACGTCGAGCGGACATCGATTTGCTCTCGCGCCTCAGGTGCTGTCCGAATATATCCATGTGGTTACCGATCCCCGCCGTTTTGAAAAGCCTCTCTCCACAGCGCAATCCATCGATCGTGCCGTCCACTGGTGGCAAAGCACCGAAGTTACACAAGTGTTTCCAAACGCTGAAACAGTCTCATTATTCAAGCGATGGATGATCACATATCATCTTGGTCGCAAACGCATACTCGATACCATGCTCGCCGCTACCTATTTGAGTAACGGCGTTTCCGCCATCCTTTCCAGCAACGCGAGAGACTACCAAGTGTTCAATGAAATACAATGTATTCATTCTGCGAATGAATGACGCACAACGTTATAGCGCCTGCTTCGCGGCGAGGGCTACTCGTTCATGAACTGCGCCGTGGTAGTGAGCGCTGTGGATTACCACGGCTGAAAATAATAAGCGAGATGAGGTTTTTGCAGCCACCGCATGGGTGCGTCCGTCTATGAATGACCCCGCGATGTCGGCGGTGACGTTGTCGATATACAAACCGATGTCTCCGCTCAGTCTTCCCCCGGTAATGACTATCCGGCTGTTGCGTACGGTTGTGCCCCCGGTGACGGTTATGCCCGTCATTTCAACGGTACTGTTTTCTATCCGCAGTTGTTTGAACGACGCGTTTTCGATCAATATACTCGGACATGAGATAATGTGAAGAGATGTCGAATTTTCGGTAATATGGGCTTCACCTCTGCCTTTGCAGTTTACTGTTTTGGACGACTGCCCAGGCGCTGTTTTCGGTAAAAAAGGTATAGTTGGTGCGGAATCAAGAAATCTCGAGACTCTTTTCACCATTTCTTCCGGTGCGTCCGTCATCGGTACATGCCCGACATCGGCCAGCACAGACAGCCGAGCCGCTGCGATTCGGTCCCATAGAAGCAGCCCGGTTCGCAAGGGGGCAACCGCGTCATTCTCGCCCCATACCAGAAGTGTCGGCGCGGTGATGGCGGGGAGGTACGCACCGATGCGGTGTAAAATCAATGCGGTCGCTGCCCTTGCCCCTGGTGTCGATAATTTTTCGCTGCCTCCGGCAAGCCTGGCGTCTGAAGGCTCTACAACCCCGGTCACTTCAACCAGCGTTTTTCCCACCCCCTTCACCAGACCACCCAGCCCTTTATGAAGTTTCGACAACGGTGCCGCACCTGCATCCACCTGCTTTTTCACAAACGCCTCCCGATGCAGCACTCCGGCTGCATCCACAATAACCAGACGGCGCAATGAAAGTGCGCTGTGCGAAGCCAGGGTTAAACACACATTTCCGCCCAGGGAATGGCCCAGTAAGTCGAATGGACCATCAATCCGAGCCTGAATCACTTGAGCCACCCGCCGGGCGAAATATACGGGCGTCAGCGCTGTATCGTCCGGCACCTCGGAACGCCCCAGGCCGGGAAGGTCAATCAACACTAGATCGCGCGTTTCACTCAAAGTTTCTAATACTGGATAAAAATCACGCATTCCCGCATCCCCCAACCCGTGCACCATCACCAGGGGCGGCTGTTCCTCTCCCGCCAGGGTGTTCTTCGGTATTTTTTGTCGTGCCGGAATTTCTACCACATAACTGCGTCGCCGCGTATCACCCAGCCAGAGCGCCGCTGCGCCGTCAAAATGCGTGAGTTCTTCATCAAGTACCGCATCTGTCACATTCAAATTGCTTACCGGCAGCAAATCAAATTCTGTCGGCGGGATTTCATCCATTTGCACATCTGCCAAGGTGAAAGATTCATTCTTCGGCGACGTTGGGGCGGCATCATGCCCACCGCATCCGAAAAAAATTGCCCATGTGTTCAGCAATGCGGTGCAAAAAACAACATTGCGATACTGATTGAGTCTGAATTTCATGGCGAGGATAATACTGAGCCCAAAAAAATTCGCATTAAAAATTCGCTGCGCGTAAGAACTGTTTCAATTATTTACAAATTTGGAGAGCAGACGGATGTAGCTGGTCTGGTAGCCGCAGGAGTTTTCGGTGACGGACCAGGAGTTGAGGGGCCATGAGGTGTTGAAGTCGAGATATGATTTCTGGCTGGGTTGGTTGCGCAACGGATCGAGATTTACTGAAGTGCAGATAGCGTTGTTTTCAGGGGAACCGCAACTGTTGGTGTCGCAGCATCCGTCCCATCCGTAGCTGGGGTTCGGACCGCCGGTGAGGTAGCCGGGGGCGGGGCCGTAGGTGGAGGTTCCCACGCGATCCCAGTCCGGGCTGCCGTCTGAGAACCATGAATGATAAAATTCATTCACGCTGTGTTCTGCACCGTACTCGTTCATATTGGAGAGGTACACCAGCCCCAGCGGATTCACACCGTGAATATAGTGAATGTACCGTTCGGCCGCGGCCATGGCATCGGAATTCAGGCTGTTGTCGAGCGCGTACGTCTGATTGGCCGCAAAGATGAGCCCCTGTTTGGCTTTGGTGTTGTTGCTGCCCCAGGTGTAGCTGTCCAGGTAGGCGCCGTAGGGGTCGAGGTTTCCCGAGTACGACGGCATGTTGTCGCCACCGGCCAGGCCGCTCTGATACACCGAAATGATATCGTCAGCCACAGATGCGGTTGCCCCGGGCATTCGCGCGTAATAGAGCAGCATATCCTGGTTTTCTTCCTGGTACGGGAAAACATAGGTCCATTGAATCATGTTCACATCGGCGTAGTAGGCGTCGACAAAGTCGCGATAGCTCGCGCTGCCGGTTACTTCAAATAGATAAATTGCGGCGGCGATTTTTCGGGTAAGCCTGCCGTAGTCATCCACCTCCTGCTGCCCGGCGGCCAGTCCGGCCGTACCGTATCCATCGTCGTTGTTGTAGAAAAGCACATTGGGATTGGCATCGGCCCAGTTCCACGCGTTTTCCGCACGGGTTTCCAGATCTGAAACATACGAGGCATATCCCCAACTGTTGTCTGCCGCGAATATTTTAGCGCCGTACGCGTAGGCTGCGGCAGCTGATAATGTTGCTGCGGTAGATTTCGAACCGTAGAAGCTGGGGCCGTCTGCGGAGGAGGGCGGGCTGCCGTGGTCAAGCCCCATCACACTGAGCACCGAACCGTCGGCATTCTGCAGGCGCACCAGATGATCCAATCCCCATTTAACTTCGTCGATGATGTCGGGAACGCCGTTGCCGGATTCGGGAATATCGAAATCATCGCCGAACGCCGCGGGGTTTTCCTCATACGTACGCAGCAACGCAACCACATAGCTCGCGGTCCACGAAGTATACTTGTTGTAGTCGCCCGCATCGTACCATCCCCCCGTTAAATCTCGCTCCGTCGATGCGTTGTCGGGGTCGCTGTACAATCGGCAGTTCGCATCTTGCAACGGCCCCACATGGCTTGCGCTGTCGGTCCAGCGCGCATCCGCATACGGCGTTTCTTTGGCGAAGTTTACCCGCTGATAAAAGAACGTGCGCAGGGCGTGCTTCAACACCTGCTTGTACGGGTTTTCACCAATCAGGAACGGTGCGGAGCGAACATTGTTATCAATATCGAGAACATAATATGTGCTGGATGCGGTGACTTCGGAAAAATCGAACCACCAGGCTTTGTCGCCGGAAGACTCGTCGGTGGCGCCGCCGTTCCAAACGGTTGGTGCGGCGGTGAAAACCTGCTGCTCCGTTGCGGCGTCAACCAGCGCGTAGGTTGCGCCGGGAGTAAATGATTCACCGGCGTCGAAACCCTGTTGGGGGTTGCGAATCACCGCAATTTTCTCGGCGTCTGTGCGATACCCGAACTGATCCACCACAATATAGGGACTTATTTCACCTGCAACAGGTGTTTCTGAGTCGGAGTCACTGTCTGAGTCCGCGTCGCTGTCAGCATCAGCGTCCGTGTCGGTATCGGTGTCGCTATCGGTATCGGCGTCCGTGTCGGTATCGGCGTCCGTGTCGGTATCGGCGTCCGTGTCGGTATCGGCGTCCGTGTCGGTATCGGTATCGGTGTCGGCGTCGCCGGCGGGAACAGTGTCTGTGTCGTCATTTTTACCGCCGTCAGAGCAGGCGAATACCCCAAATAGAATACATAAAAACCAAAATAATCGCATATGTTACTCCCGTGTTTATCGCGGAAATTATAAAATGACCGATGGTCGAAATCTTCCCCGCGGATACAAACGAAATGACGGAGATAACGCCGTCGTTGTGTAAATAGTATCATTAAAGATAGGAGGGTGGTACCGTTGGGGTGGATTGATGGACACTATAACGTTTTACCTGTGCACTTTTTAACGGACGCGTCAGACGCGGCGTTTTTTGACATGTTTTATGGGAGGTTTCGCTGATGAAGTGTTTGCTCTGTACAACAGTTGGTTTCATTGCGCTGATGGGTATCGGTCAACTCGGGTGCAATGACAAAAGTAAAGGCACTTCTGATGACCATTCCGTCGATACATCTCCTATTCCCATTGACAGCGATATTCAGGTGGAAGCGGTTTGCGAATCGTTGGCGCCGATTGATGTCTCCTCCCCCACCACCATCGTCGGTGACGGCACATCGACAGGGTGTACCGAAGCATCGTTGCGCAGCGCGGCGTCCGTGGGAGGCGTGATAGTGTTTGATTGCGGTGCCGAGCCGGCAACCATTTCTTTGACGGAGCCCATCGTTGTTACGGCCGAAACGGTTATCGACGGCGGCGGCACCGTTACGTTGGACGGAAATGGAAGTACGCGCATTTTATACCTGGATTCCGCATACGATCAAACCGACCCGCGTCTTACTGTTCAGCATCTGACATTCGTCAACGGGTTCGCACCCCAGGGAGGCGATGATACCGCCATGGGGGGCGGCGCGATTTACCGGGACGGCGGCAGTCTCACTGTGATGGACTGTGTGTTTCAGAATAACCGTGCGCCTTCTCCCGGACAGGACATTGCCGGCGGTGCCATCTATGCATTTGGTGGAGGGGATACGCAAATCTCCGACAGTACATTCATCGGTAACAGCGCAAGCAACGGTGGCGCGCTCGGAAGTTTGAACGGTGATGTGACAATTATCAACAGTGTGTTTCAGGGAAATCGCGCGTCTGGGTATGACGGCAATCCCGGGCATGGCGGTTGCGGCGGCGCGGTATACCAGGATGGACGCGATGAAGTTACCTCCCTGTGCGGGGTAACGATTGCCAACAATGAAGCGGGGGCTATCGGCGGTGCGTATTTCCGCGTTTCGAATGATGACTCGGGCACGATGACCGTGGCGCAAACCACCTTTGATAACAATACGGTTACGCCCACCGACGACGGCAATGCGGGCGGCCTGTACCTGCAGGGGCTGCAGCTGTCCATCGCCAACAGCACTGTTTCGAGAAATAGAGCGTTTTATAATGGTGGTTTGTGGATTCACACCTGTCATGCGGTTCTAACAAATGTAACGATTGCGGAAAACACCGCCACCGGAAGCAACGGGGGGGGATTATGGTTGAGCGGCCCCCCCACGGGTACGTTGCTCAACTGTACCATTGCCAACAACCATTCGATAGCCGAAGACCAGGTCGCCGGGGCGATTTTCGGAGCGGGCCTTGCCATTCAGAATACGGTAATTTCGGGAAATACGGCCATGTGGACACCGGGCTGCAGCGAAACCCACGAAGATTTGGGCGGAAATATTCAGTGGCCGGATGGGGCGCTGTGCACAGGGGCGCTGAGTGTGATTGATCCGCAACTGGGAGAACTGCAGGACAACGGCGGCGCCACCGACACGATGGTTCCTGCCGTGAACAGTCCGGCGCGGGGGGTGGGAACGAACTGCCCGCCAACCGATCAACTGGGCAATTCCCGAAGCGACCCATGCACCGCAGGTGCGGTTGAATAAACTGCTGTATGTTTGGGTGTCTGTTTTATGTCGTAATTGGACCTGTTCCAAAAATATGTTACATTGCGTCAGTCGGATAGGGCAAACACGCACAACCGCATATTTCGAAGGAGTCTGACTCAATGCCCGCGAAACCATCCCACAAGCATTATAAAACGCTAACTACTTCGGACCAACAACTGGCGATTGAAGCCAGGCGTACGTTTGAATCCCTGCAGAAAAACGATACTTTTATCAACGCTGTTTTTGAAAGTATTCAGGACGGCATCAGTGTACTCGATACCGAGTTGAGAATTGTTCATACGAACGGTGTGATGAAGGAATGGTACAATCAGAATCTGCCGTTAGAGGGGAAACACTGCTACAAATGTTATCATAATTCCGATTCGCCCTGTTCACCCTGTCCAACGCTGGATTGTCTGAAAAGTGGAAAAGCAGAGCATCAAATCGTACCGGGCCTGCCGGGGTCTTCGGTGGAATGGGTGGAACTGCACAGCTTTCCGATGAAGGATCCGCAGAGCGGCGAAATCATCGGCGTGGTCGAATTTGTGAGAGACATCACTGCGCGCCGCCGAAATCAGGAAATTATACTTCAATCTGAAAAGATGATGTCGGTGGGGGGCCTTGCCGCCGGCATGGCCCATGAAATCAACAATCCCCTTGCCGGCATCAGTCAGAATATTGATGTGCTGGTTCGGCGATTGACCGACATGAACCTGCCCGCAAATATTGCTGCCGCTGAATCTATTGGCATCCCACTGGAAAGTATCCGTGCATTTATGGAACGGCGTGAAATTCCCCATATGCTGGCCAGCATCAAGGAATCCAGTGTGAGAATATCAGATATTGTTTCCAATATGCTCAGTTTTGCCAGAAAAGCCGACGACATGTCGGCTCCCTGTCATCCCGGCGAGCTGGTGGACGAAGTCCTGGAATTGGCACGTACGGACTACAATTTAAAACAGAACTATGATTTCAAGAATGTTACAGTTCAAAGAAACATTGACCAAAACCTTCCGGTGGTTATTTGTCAGAAAAGCAAGATTCAGCAGGTTCTTTTGAACCTTCTGATGAACGCCGCCCATGCGGTTTTCGCTTCAAATTGCGACACACCGACCATTTCCGTCCGTGTTTCTGTTTTTGAAGCACTGGGGCAGCTGCAAATCGAAATTGAAGACAACGGAATCGGGATGGATGCCGATGTCAGAGATAGAATTTTTGAGCCGTTTTTCACCACTAAGGCCCCGGGCATCGGAACCGGTCTGGGGCTTTCGGTTTCCTACTTTATTATTACAGAAGACCACAAAGGCACGATTGACGTGTTTTCCGCGCCGGGAAAGGGAACCACCTTCCGTATTCGATTGCCACTCAACGGCCCTTCTGGCGCCGATCGCTGAATCAGTCATAACATTCGGCGGCATATTCACAAATTTCAAATGTATCGATTAACTCGGGAAAGGTGCCGTCTGCCTGTTGCTGAACACAGATGATGGGCCGGGTGCGCTCGCAGCCGCACCCTTTTTCCACCAGTGCTCCCTCCATGTCGAATACATTGGCGCAATCCATATTCTGACAGCTGTGGTACCCCACATCGTATGAGGAGTGAAAATACGAGTATGCAAGGTCACCATATGTGAAGCTCAGGCTGTCGTTCTGGTGGTTGCCGCCGTAATCATACCCTACGTCGGTCAGCGAAGACACTTCGCCGTCTATCCATATCTGGGCAACCCCGATTTCGAAAACCGCCTGTGGGCTCATCAGTACAAAGCATTCCGTGGGAATGGCCTGCACATAAAGCACCCCTTCCACATTTCCTTCCTCAAAGGTGCACAACCAGTTGCGATCAAGCACCTCCCACTCTCCGTCAAAAATATCCTCCGGGTCATCGCAGTTCAAGGTGCGCGTCACGGGTGTTTTTATCGCAAACCCCCATTCGTTTTCGAGTCCGGTATCGGTATCGGAGTCCGGTTCCGTATTCGTGTCGGAATCCGCGTCGGTATCGCTGTCTGAATCGGTGTCGCTGTCCGCATCCGTGTCTGCGTCAGTGTCGGCATCGCCATCTGAGTCGGCGGCGGAGTGATCGCTCGAGCAGCCGCAGAGCGGTGTCCATAAAATTGTCCACGCCATGAAAATGAACCACAAAGAAGAGAAGAAATAACGGGGAAAAGATTTCATAGTAAGCCTCCAAGTAAAAATAGTACCCGTCGAGTATATCGTGAAACGCTGACTGCGCCTTTCTTTTTTGCCTTTTTATTTTTGCAAATGCACATTCGTTGGTAACAGACACCTGATGAAATCGAAGACCGCCATTCTGATATTGTCCATCGCCGCATATCTGGCAGTAAAACATTTCGTTCCGTATGGTCCGTTGTTGTTGTACCCGCTGATTTTACTGGTAACCTTCCTGCACGAGCTGGGCCATGCGGTGTTCGCGTTGATGTCCGGCGGCAGTGTGCACGGACTTCAGATTAATCCGGACGGAAGCGGACACGCACAGATTGGCGGCGGTTGGATAGGGTTGGTTTCCATGGGGGGGTATGTGGGCAGTGCGCTGTTCGGAAATCTGTTGCTGTTTATCGGGTTGGCCAAAGAAAAATGGGCGCGGGTAGCGCCGGTTGTGCTGTCGGCGGCATTCGTGTATGCGGCGGTGTGGTGGTATCAGCGACTGTTCACATCGATTGTGTTGTTTCTTTTCGCCGGAGGTTGGCTTTGGATGTCGAGACGATTCCTTGAAAAAATGGCTGCTGCGCTGGTTTTTGTGGGCAGCACGTCTGTCTTGTACATCATTGAAGACATCAGCAGCGGACCGATGTCGGATTTGGCGGTGTTTACCGCTCAGCTACCGTTTTTGCCACTTTGGGTATGGGCCGCGCTCTGGTTGCTTTTGGTTTTGATGATCACGACAGCAACGGTGAAGCGGGCGTTTCAAGCTGCTCGTACCCCGGCGCGAAAAACGCACCCACCGCAAAAATGAATGGCTATTTCTTCAGATTGGCTTCGCACGCGGCGATACCCTGTGTTGCGGTGGCGGCATCTGTGGAGTCCGGGGCGATTTCAATGACTTTTTCAAACTGGGTTTTGGCTTCTTTGAATTTGCCGGTTCTCGCCAAGGCGTTCCCCAGAAGGATGTACGCTTTGGTGTATTGTGGAAACACCTCGATGGTGTGCGTATAGATGGTAATGGCGTCGTCGGTTTTTTTCATTTTGGAGAGCATGATTCCCGCACTGGCCAACGTTTCGGCATCGGTTTCCATTTCCGTGAGGGTGAGTATTTTTTTTGCGGCGGCGTCCAGCTTTTTCTGTTCTGCAAGCAGTTGCGCCGCGCTGAGCACCGCGACCGCACTCCCCGCACCGATGGTTTCGGCTTTCGCGTAGTAGTCGAGCGCCGCGCTGGTGTTTCCGGCAGCTTTTTCCAAATCTCCAAGCGCAATTACCGGTTCGGGGTCTTCGCCGTCGAGTTCCGCGCTTTTCACGTAATGGACGCGTGCATCATCTATTTTGCCGGCCGCTTCAAGCACCATGGCCAGGTTGTATTGTACGTCAGACGCGTCCGGCTCCGCCTGCGCCACGGCTTCAAATTCGGCGATAGCCGCATCTAAATTGTTCTGTTTGAAGTACACCAGCCCCAGATTCAGACGGGCATCGGTAAATTCGGCATTGAGTGACAACGCTTTCTGATAGTCGCTCACCGCACCTTCCAAATCGCCCAGATTATCTTTGCACAAGCCCAGGTAATACCGCAGGGTGGGGTCGTTGGGCGACTCGGTGAGCAGCTGGGAAAAAATTTCTTTTGCGCCTTCGTAATCCCCTTTCTGAATGGCATCTTCACCGTCCTGAACCGTGACCAGGTTGACCTCCGGAACCGTCTGCTGAGCAGGCGGACCACCGCAGCCGAACATGTACTGAAGGGATATGACAAAGAGTGAAAAAAAGAGGGTTGGCCGATGCAGACGCATGTATCGCTCCTTTGAAAAAAGTTCGTGACTTGTGTTGGGTGCATCCTACCACGGCCGCTTTGACCCTGGCCAGCCAATTTGCCGAATCGACAACTTCAGAAAGCGAATAATGACAAAATGTCACGAAAATTCGGGAAGCCCGAACAAGGATCCTGTAGTAATCGCCTCTTAGCAGTTGGTTTGGTTTTTGCTAAGCTATACCGCATGATGAAAAAGACATTTTATCAAATACTAATAATCAGTTCAGTAATCACCCTCTGGGCGGGTCAGGCAATGGCACAGGATACGGAGACCGACGACAACAGTGTTGCAACCAGTGGTTGGGCAGTTGTGAAACAGGATGATAGAAGAGACAACTTGCTGAAACTGGAACCGCCGGATGCGAGTGATATTTTTTATTTCAGCCGTCAGGATTGCCTCGACGACATCACCTTCGATTTGGTTGTAACGCTAACCGGCAGTGCGCTAGACGTTTCAAATGACTTGTTTATTTACCGTGGGGCTGATTGTGATACCGAAGATTTAACCACTTGCGATATGGTAAAACAGAAGCCACCCAACGGTGCCACGACGGTTAGATTCGATGATTTAACGGTGCGGGAATTTTTCGGCGTTGACCAGTGCGCAGATACGGGCGGAGATACATATCGATTTTGGCTTGCCATGCTAAAGGATAGAGATGAGTTCGATGACGTGAATGGCAATGATTTCATAATGAGCATTGGTTCAGGCACTGTAGATTATGTCGGCTTAAATGTTGAAGTGGAGATAGAAGACATTCTCGTTGGAAGCAGCAATATAGAAATTAAATTTAAACAACAAAATAACGATAATATAAAGGGATTCGTCGCTTTCTACGCCGAAAGTGCCGAGACGGATTGTTCCGATGGGTTGTTTGTAGCAGGGGAATATCCGGATGCAGCAATTATAGATGGCTCCAAGTCAACAGATTCTTCGGATGAAACCAGCATTAAAATTTCCGGGTTAGATGATGGAACGTATTATCAGGTTGCTGTCTCAGCGCTTGATGAATATGGCAATCCATCAAATTTCTCTGAACCCCGGTGTTCGACCCCCCAGGAGAGTGTGGGTATCGGAGATGCGATTGATACGGATGGGGAGTTTTGTTTTATCGCTACGGCGGCGTTCGGTTCGTATGATCATCCGACGGTGAAGGTGCTGCGGGTGTTCCGCGATCAGTTTTTGCGGGAGTTGCCCCTGGGCGATGCCATTGTGGCCGGATACTACGCGGTGGGGCCGAGCCTGGCCGCCTGGGTGAAACCCCATTCCGAAACCCAATCCGTACTGCAAAGCACGCTCAGCCTGTTTGCCGGCGCCAGCATCCTATTGGTTCAATGGGGGGCATGGTGGGTATTGCTTGCATTCTGGTGCGCAATGGTGTTGGGTGTGGTACTTGGGATTATCTCGCCGGCAAGGGCGAAGGAGAAATAAATGAAACGGTTTACTGTTCCAGCTGTTCTGATTGCATTGATTGTTGTGTTGCTGCCGATGGGCGCGGCGGCATACATGCCTTCGCCGCGGCACGGCGCGTTTGAATTGCGTTTCGGGCCCCATCGCCCCACCGTGGGCAGTTTTGATGTTCAAGGTACCCAGTACGATTATCGCGATTTTTTCGGAAACAAAGAAAGCATGTTTCGCGCCACTATCGAAGTGGACTGGCAGTTCGCCCGCATTGATCAGATTATGAGTTTCGGGGTCGGCTTTGAGTGGGGATTCATGCGCGAAGAAGCCAAAGGGTTTATTCCGTCAGAAGACGGTACCGGCGTAGAGCGTTCGTCTGATACCACCGCGTTGAACGTGATGCCGTTCGCGGTGTTGGGCGTGATACGTTTTGATGTGCTTCACGAAAAGTTGAGAATTCCGTTTCAGCCCTATTTTAAAGGGGGGTTGAACTGGTACGTGTGGTGGACCCGCACCGGAGGCGACACCGATAATTCCGGCGGCACCCTCGGCTGGCAGATAAACCCCGGGATGGCTTTTTTGCTCGACTGGATTGATGAAACCACCGCGCGAACCTTCGACAATGAAATCGGCGTGAACAACAGCTATATCTTTTTTGAGCTGATGTATGCGCGGGTGGATGGCTTCGGTGCCGATGGCAAACTGAACCTCACCCCAAACAACGTGGGAGACAGCGCCACCTGGATGGCGGGGCTCTGCCTCGAATTTTAATTCATCGCTTTCATGCCCGTCTATAAACTCACCATCGAATACAACGGCTTCAAATTTTCAGGATGGCAGATACAACGCAACGCCGAAACCGTGCAGGGCGTATTGCAGCGTGCGTTGCACACGGCGCTGCGACAACCGGTGGCGCTGCAGGGCGCCTCGCGTACCGATGCGGGGGTTCATGCGGTGGGGCAGACGGCCAGTTTCTCGTTTCCGTTTGAACTCGATACCCACCGGTTGGCGCGGTCTCTTTGCGCACTGTCAAAACCGGATATTGCCGTAACCAACGTAGAGCTGGTGAACGACGATTTCAACGCGCGCTTTTCGGCGAAGGGAAAGCACTACATTTACCGGGTGCTCAATCGCAGCGCCCCGTCGCCGTTGCACGGTCATCTGAGCTGGCATGTGGCCGCGTCGCTGGATTTGTTGCTGATGAGAGAATGCGCCGCCCAACTGGTGGGCACTCATCATTTCGGCGGGTTCAGGGCCGCCGACTGCGAACGGGAAAACACCGAACGCACCCTCACCGATGTGCGCATCGTCGAAACCGGCACGCTGCTCGAAATTCATGTGAAAGGAACCGCGTTTTTAAAAAACATGGTACGCATCATCGCAGGCACCCTGGTCGATATCGGTCGCGGCGCCCTGCCCGAAAACACCATCACCGTTCTCTTCGACACCCAAAACCGAACCCTCGCCGGCCGCACCGCCCCCGCCTGCGGCCTCACCCTGATGGAAGTGTTTTACGAATAAACGCTTTCAAAAAAAGTTATATCTGCTATCGTTTTATCTGTTCAGCCAGCCATTATCCGTGTTTTGCGTGTCGTCTTTTGTGGACGACGGTAGAAAAGGAGCGCACATGAAACGTTTCGCGAGTGGTGTTTATAGAATGGAAAGAGTCTCTCTTTTGGTGTTGGGTCTGTGCACGTTGAATTGTACGGGGGGCGATAGAATCAGTTCCCCCCTTTCCATCTGATATTGCCGCCGCGATGAGCGGTGCGTATTC
>JAFGXQ010000173.1 GCA_016936575.1 Deltaproteobacteria bacterium | reverse complement strand
TGTGGAAGCTCAGCAGCCCGAGACTAATTCGAGAACCAGCTCCATCCATCGCGTGATTTACGAAACCCTTTTTTCAGGGACGACTATCTATTTCCAGGGAGGAATCGGGGGAGCGCGCACAAGTGCCAATCTGGAATTTGAACTTCCCCTGGTGCCCCAGGTAGACGTGGGAATCGGCTGGCGCCTCGGCTCCCACATCGTATTGGGAGCAAACATCCAGGCGATGGTGATACCGGGAAAATGGAAAACAGAATACCATGATTCTGAATTCCCCGAAGACAACTACACCGATGAAGATAATGTGCTGCTCGGCGGGTTTGGATTTGTTCCCTATTTGGAGATGACCTCATCTAATCAAAAACGAGTGATGCCGTTCTTCCTTGTGTTTGCCGGTATTAGAAACAGTCTTCTTTCGTACAAATCAGAGGGAGACAACTATATATACAAGTATACTGTCAACGCTCCTCATCTCGATGCCGGGCTCGGTGGTGGCATGCATCTGTTCATCGTTCCGAGATGCTCGGTTGACCTTTCGCTTAAAGCAAATCTCCAAATTGGAAAAATAAAATGGAAAGACGAAGAAACCGGAATGGACAGCTATACGGAAGAAGACAGTATCGACTCTCTTCGCATCGCCATCGATGCATACCTCGGTATTTCCGCCTGGATATAGCGAATCATTTAATCAGGGAATCCACTTTCTGAATCAGGGTTTCCGCATCGAACGGTTTTTGCAGCAGATTCGGTTCGCCCACCAAGTCATATTCCAACATTGCACTGGGCCCGTAACCGGTCATAAACAGCACTTCCATCTGCGGATACTGTCGCAGCAGCTCTGTGGCCAACCGCTTTCCATCCAATTCCGGCAGTACCACATCGGTCAGCAGCAGATGAAACCCACCGTTCGCGGACTTCAATTTCGCTCGGGCCTCATGCACCGTAACAGCGATTTCCACGTCGTAGCCGCGTTGCGTCAGCAATCGACGCACCAAACGGCACATCCGTTCGTCATCATCAACCACCAATACGGAGAGGCCGTTTGCAGGCGGCTGGGAACGGGAAACCGGCTCCCCGGCAAACACTTCGCATGCACACGGAAAATATACAGCAAAGCAGCTTCCCTCGCCGGGATTGCTCTCCACCGAAACATACCCGCCATGCCGGCGCGCGATTCCCCACACCGTAGACAATCCCAACCCGGAACCGTCTTCTTCCTTGGTGCTGAAGAACGGTTCAAAAATACGCTCCTGCAACGCCTTGTCCATTCCCCGGCCGTCATCACAAACTTTCAGCACCACATATTGTCCCGCCGGAATGGTCTGCCACGGGTCTTGCAACTCCGCGGTCAATTCCTCTTTGAATGTCGACACCGAAACCCGTCCGCTCTGCACGATGGCATCACCGGCGTTGACAAATAAATTCAGCAGGATTTGTTTCAGTCCCGCACTGTCCCCCTCCATCATACAGGCGGACTTCGACAGAGAATACTCAATGTGAATACTCTCCGGCACCAATCGACGCACCAGGGTAGACGTATCGGTAATTACCTGATTCAAATCAACCGACTCTGTTTTCAACTGGGTTTTTTGTCCGAACGTGAGCAGTTGCCGCGTGATTTCCTTGGCGCTGTGTGCCGAGTTCAATATCTCGCGCATGTCCTCCACCAGTGGATGTCCGGCGCCCAGATTTTCGATCACCACCTCGCTGTACCCGATAATGGGAGAAAGCAGGTTATTGAAATCATGGGCCACCCCCGCCGCCAATCGTCCTACCGATTCAACGCGTTTGGCATGCCGCAACTGCTCCTCAAGCATTTTTCGCTCATTCTCCATTGCGATGCGGTCGCTCAAATCAATAATCACGCCTCGAATTCCCTGAAATTCACCATCCACAAAAATGCCGTCTGAATAAATCAGTACTTCGAATTCGGTACCGTTTTTTGTTAACGCCACGTATTCATTACCGGTGGACTTAATTCCCTTGCGTCGCTCGGCAAACCCCTTTTCCATTCGCTCCCGCGCATCGGAACGAAGTACATCTGTAAATCGCTTTTTAAACAGCACTTCTTCCGATGAATACCCGAACTTGCTTAAACTTCTGGCATTCAGTCGCGAAAAACGCCCTGTCTTGTCGGTTTCAAAAGCGGGAATGGGTAAAAACTCAAACAGTTCATCGTACATTCGATTGGCGGCGGAATCCATCGATGCCCCGGGCGATACGCTACGCGCGGTTTCTGACATTCCCCGCAGCAACGACACCTCGCGCTCCAAGTCCTCAATTTTTTTTAACAATTCTTCTCTAGAAAGCCGCGATTCCATCACTTACAGCCCCTTACCGTTGTTACCACTAATCAATATCCGATAAATATGAAATCTATATGAATTACTTTTATTGTCAAATAACTACAGTAGTAAATTCACGTAAAATGAAACACTCCCCTGCGTTGGTGCATCACATTTTTGCTACATAATTGTTACCCCTGTTCCCGACGCCCGTCACATATAAATCCCATATTTTCCATATGAACTACGAAGAAAAAAAATTTTTTAGCTGAAGAAACGGAGAGAACCATGCAACAGAATACCCATACCGGGGACGCGGCGATTTCACCGCTCCCGATGTCTTCTCCATCCCGTCGCCTGCAGTCGGCGGTAAACGAATTCATTCAACAGTCAGCATCTGAGCACTGCGCGGTTGATGTAACCATGAACGGCGAATGGTGCGTTTTTGAAGGCACGGTTGATTCTCACTGGACCCGCGCCATGCTGTTTTCACTTGCCCCGAAAACCGGCGGACAGCGCTACATCATCGATAAACTTCAAGTGCGCCCCGTTTTAGCTGCCAAAGGAGATTCATGATGTCGCACCAACACCTGCTGGTCACCGATATTGACGGCACGCTCCTACGTGACGGAGAAGCCACACCGGGACTGAAACTGATTAAGAGGCTGGTGAAAGCACATGAATCGGCAGTGGCGCTGGTGTACGCAACCGGACGCTCGATTGATTCGACCCTGGACCTGGTTGAACAGGGAATTCTGCCTTCCCCCAAAGCCATCGCACCTTTCGTGGGTACGGAACTCTGGTTTCCCGACTGGCATCACTCATCCGAGTATGAAAACGAGATTTCAGCGCAGTGGAACGCCCAAGAAATACTCTTCTGGGCGGAGCGTGTGTTTCGGTTGCGGCGTCAGGAGGCCCGTTTTCAAAGTGATCATAAACTGAGCTTCTATCTGGATAATCACTCCAAACTGTACGATTTTGAAACCTTTCTGGCGTCTAAAAACCTGAAAGCCAAAGTGGTGTACTCCTGCGGCAAATATCTCGACATCATTCCGATACGCGCGGGGAAAGCTAACGCGGTGAAATTTTTAAGTCAACTCTGGAACATTCCCCCTTCAAACATTCTCACCTGCGGTGATTCCGGAAATGACATTGATATGCTGACCGACCCGAACACCTGCAATGTGGCGGTGGGAAACCTGGAACAGGAACTGAAGCGGCTGGCCGGCACCGGGCGCTTCTATGTGGCCGAACTACCCTACGCGGCAGGCGTGCTTGAAGGCGCTGTCGCCTTTGATTTCTGGCCCAAATGCGCGTCGTCCTCCGCCGATCCGTTCGAGCGCACCGCGTCATAAACCCTGCAACTTCGGTGTATTCTATATTCAACCGCCGCCAAACCAAAACCCATCGAACCGCTCTATCTGACCGCGTACGAAACAGAACTGCGCGCGGTGCACCCGAACATTTTTGAGATGGCTGCAGACAATCCGTCTACAAATTAAACTGCGCTGAAATTTCGTCTTTCAATTCAGCGACCGTTTTGGGAATCCAGCGTTCGCCGGTGTATTTCATGCCGTAGGCGCCTTCAAGCAACGCGGTCAATCCCGCATTCAGCTTCCGGGCAATGCGCTTGAGGTCTTTGGCTTCGTCTTTATCGGTTGGAAAATCCGGATGGTCCAGACCGATGCCGCTGGTCATCAACCCTTCCAGCAACAGTTTCGCCGCCAAAAAACGAGAATATTTATCGACACCGAAAATCACCGGATTGTCAAGCAATGCGATCACTTCCCAGGTGACTTGTTCGGCCTGAGAATACTTACCCGCATCTTTGTCCTGATCGGAAATCCGCATGGGCAGATTGTTCACGATGTCATCAATATTTTTCACCAGGTAGTCCAGACTGAACAACCCGGTGGCACAGTTGAACAGAATCCGATCGCCTTTTGCTTCCCGGGCCAGCACATCTTCTTTCGAAATCGCCACGCCCATATCCGCACAGTTCAACTTGTCGTGATTGTCCACCACCAGCACGCCGCCCTTCACATCAACCGGGGTGCGGAAAGAAAAATCAAAGCCGGCTTCGTTTCCCTGCAGCGCCATCAGCGACAAACACACCGGATGCACAGTAGCGCCCAGGTTGTCCACATTGCCCAGATACACAAACCGCTT
>JAFGXQ010000172.1 GCA_016936575.1 Deltaproteobacteria bacterium | reverse complement strand
GCTGAAATTATTTGCTTTATGGAGATGCGATTTATTTGGCACAGTTTCAGCACTAGGACGGGGCAATCATTTTAACTGTATTTTCACAGAAGGAGAAAGCATATGAGTACGTTAGTCACTAAAGAAGCCCCCAATTTTACCGCAACCGCTGTATACGGAAACAACGAGATTAAAGAGCTTGAACTGGCGTCTTACAAAGGGAAGTATGTCGTTCTGTTTTTCTATCCTCTGGACTTTACTTTCGTGTGCCCCTCAGAGATTATCGCTTTCGATAAGAAACTTGATGCGTTCAAGAAAAAGGGTGTTGAGGTGATCGGCGTATCCGTGGACTCTCAATTCTCGCACTATGCGTGGAAAAATACGAAGGTGGAGGACGGCGGCATCGGAAACGTGCAGTTCCCCCTGGTGGCCGATTTGAGTAAAAAGATTTCGTCGGATTACGGCGTGCTCATCGAGGACGGTGTTGCGTTGCGCGGACTGTTTCTTATCGATAAAGAAGGAATTGTGCGCCATAGCGTAATTAACGACCTGCCGCTGGGAAGAAACGTCGATGAGGCATTGCGCATGGTGGATGCGCTGCAATTCACTGAAGAGCACGGCGAGGTGTGCCCGGCAAACTGGCATGAAGGTGAGGACGCCATGGTTCCCACTGCGGAAGGTGTGGCCGATTATCTTGCCAAACACGCCGGATAAACTTCAGCTCCACGGACATCAATGTCCTCTTTCGATGCGTTTTTTTCAATGGGACATTTTTACAGGTGAATCTTAGTTGCGCAGGGTTCTGATTGGCGCTAGATAAAAGGGTATGACACAAGCATCCACTCTTGCCAAAACCATTGAATCTCCGGTTGATGTTCCCAAAGCGCTTGATGACGCGGTTCTTTCGAGTCATTTGGATTTTTGCGATATAACCGGGTTCGGAAATCTGAATTGGGCGGAAATCGAAGACAGTGCGGGAAAGCGGGTTCACCTGGATGGACCGATTGATCTGTTATCGCTGCGAGGTAGGGTGCGCCATGCCGGAACCGTTACCATGAGCGACTATCGGGTACTGCTGGCGAAACATACCGACAACGGCATCTCCGTGGTTGGGGGTAAACTGATCACCGGTCAGTCGGCTTTTTTAGAGTTGGCGCTGGTTCCGTTGCAGACGGTGGAGGATGCACTGCCGATTTCGGCAGGTACCTATCTGGGTAAGAAAACTGCGGATAAGGCGGTCAAAGATAAAGCATGGGCGAAGGCAATGGATTTGTCATCGACGCTTGAAAAGAAGGGGACCAGTGCCCATCTATGGGAGTCGGAACCTGCGGGGCAACCGATGGTGGGCGATGTGGTGAGACATCGTCAATTCGGTGATTGTTCGGTTGTTAAACTCGATGATGAACATATCTCTCTACAGAAACCCGACGGTCGTATCGTTCAGCTCGGGCTTCGCATTCTCTCGTTTGCCGCATCTCGAACCGAGGGCGGTCATACCCTCTGGGATGTCGCAGTCAAGCGGTAGCTCCTGAACAATATATCTGGTGCCGGCGTCGAGGAAGTTCGCGTTCCACATGGTTCGGAGTTGCGTACCCTGGATGGGATGTGGCACATTTTGGCACACATTGATTTGTAATACCCTGTAATTATTGTTTTTTCCATGTGTCAATGGTTGGCACATGCCTTGCTTTGCTTCGGGCTGGACAATTCAACTCAAAAACCAAAAGAGGGGGCCCAAATGATGGCAAGTTTAATGAGAGTAATGATGGGGTTGTTTATCATCGTGATGTGCGGATGTGCGTCGGGAGAGGACAACAAAGATACCGCATCGGAACCCGCGCAGACAGATGGAGATGCAGACGGCGACAGCGATTCCGACAGTGATGGCGACGCCGATGGTGACATGGATGGTGATTCAGATAGCGATAGTGATGCGGATGCAGATGCGGATGCAGATGCCGATAGCGATGCAGATGCGGATACGGATACCGACAGTGACGCGGATTCGGACAGCGACGCAGATGCGGACACAGATTCAGATGCGGACACAGATTCAGATGCGGACACGGATTCAGATGCGGACGCAGATTCAGATGCGGACAGCGACTCAGACGCGGATTCGGATATTGATGCAGATGCCGATATAATTGACGATATTGACGATGGCTCCAATACCAATCCCGATGACAATTTCGAACCGGTGGGCACCAATCCGTTTGTGTATACAGAAAGTGATCCGTTCTCAACATTTGCCGCCGACGTGGATACCGCCAGCTATGATATTTTCAAACGCGATATCCAGAATGGTCTGTTGCCCGCGCCGGACAGTGTGCGGCTGGAGGAATATATCAATTATTTTGAGTACGACTATCCGATTCCTGCAGAAGAGGCCGCCGATCCGTTTTCGATTTCGCTGGCTGCCGCGCCGGGCATCTTCAATGCAGAGACGCGAATGCTTCGGGTAGGCATTCAGGCGGCGGTTCGGGAAAAGCCGCGCACCAATTTGGTATTTCTCATCGATGTATCCGGTTCTATGTCGAGCGATTTGAAACTGCCGCTGGTACAACATTTATTGTCGAGTACGGTATCTATGCTTGATCCGGAGGATACTATCTCGATTGTTACGTATGCGTCCGGTACAAATGTGGCGATGGAACCGACGCCGGTGTCAAATTCTGATGAAATCGTCGAGGTGATCAACAGTTTCACCGCCGGTGGAAGCACGGCAGGGGCGGCAGGTCTGGACTTGGCATATCAGCAGGCGGAAGCGGCGTTTATTGAAGATGGTCTGAATCATGTGATTTTATGCACGGACGGCGATTTTAATGTGGGGCCATCCTCGAATGCCGAGCTGTTGGATATCATCCAGGAAAAGCGAGAAACCGGCGTAACGTTGACGGTTCTTGGTTTTGGAACCGGAAACCTGAATGACGCCATGATGGAAATGGTTTCCAATGCGGGTAACGGCACGTACGCGGTGATCAGCAGCGAAGCGGATGCAGACGATTACGTGGAAACCGAAATGCTGTCGTCGATTCTGTTTGTCGCCAAAGACGTGAAGCTGCAGGTTGAGTTCAATGCTGAACATGTATTGGCGTACCGTCTGCTGGGATATGAAAATCGGGCGGTGGCAGATACCGATTTTACGAACGATATTGTTGACGGCGGTGAAATCGGCTCCGGTCATCAGGTAACGGCATTGTATGAGCTGGTAATGGAGGGCGGCGAGATTCCGATGCCGGACGGCGCGCCGGAGGTGTCGACGGGAGAGGAAAGCGATTTGGTTCCGGAAGTAGCGGCAGAGGATTTGGTGCTGGTGAAGGTTCGTTATAAAGAGCTGCATGCGGCTACCGAAGACCCGGCCACTGAGGTGCGTACATCATTGCCCGCCGCTGCGATGCTGACACGGTTGGATGATGCCGATGAAGACATGCAGTGGGCGGCGGCAGTGGCTGCGTTTGCCGAGATATTGAAGGAAAGCCCGTTCGCTGATGAAGCGTATCTCGATGACATCACCGCAATCGTCACCGACGACTGGCTCGACCCCGATCGCGCGGAATTCAAAACCCTGTACACCACTGCCCTCGATTTGTTCTAGAATCATCATCGAATATTTTCTGATAGTGAACGCGAAGTAGAGACGGGGTTGAACCGAAGCCTGACGAAGCGGGGGGTTACTCCCAATAATGTCGTGGCGGCGGCGGAGGCGCGAATCCCGGGTCGTTGTTTTCGGGGAACGGATTTGGCGTGCGGCGTTTTTTTACCGGTGGTTTGGGGCGCGGAATAATGCCTCGTTCGATGAGAGATTCTTTGTCGTCGTAGTAGATAGCCAGTCGGGCGTGGGGGCGTCGACTCTTGCGCTCAAATTCAGTCTGTGTGGCCGGTGAGTATTCTCGTGTACCGTACCCGGTACCGATGCTCTGGCTAGGCGCGTGCGTGCGCGTTCCTCGGGAGCGTCGCGCGCCTTCCCGTGAGCTGCTGGGGGCCGCAGCGTCTGCGGATGACTCCGCTTCTTCTGCGTGCTGGTGTCCCCGGCTGCCGTACCCGGTTCCCAGTCGTTTTTTGCGAGGTGCGATTTGAATGGGTTTGGGGCGCGGACGGTTTCGTTCTTTTTCTTCAAACACCGCGACGCCGATGACCCCCACATGCTGCCCGCTGCCCATGCGTGCGGAATACGAATCTTCAATGTCGGTGAAATAGAATCCGGCCACGTTGTTCCATGACGTGCGAAACCCTTTGATAAGGACCGAGCCGTATGGCTCAATGACATAACCGCGGTTATTCAGGTAGTTCCCCAGTTCGCCGCTGATGGCATCGCGTCCGTCTACGGTGACCACCGCTTCAATACGTTTGCCGCTGTGGTTGAAAACGCGAATGTTGTATCCCTGACCCTCGCGTCCTTCCACGTATGTATAGCCGTTCCAGTAGTGGGTGGGCAGTGAACTGCCGTAGGTGGTTTCTATTTGAAAGCTGTATCGGCCGTTCGCGGAAGAGTCATTGGTGCCGGCTTCGGCGTGAACAGCTATCAATGTGAAAATACATGCGGCAAGAATGGTTGATATGTATTGAAACGGTTTCATGGCGACTCCTTTTAAGGTGTACCACACGGATACACGTTGGTGTGTGGTGTTGTTATGGGTTGTGACGCCTCGGGGGAGAGGGGGATCTAAAAAAAATGCGAATCGCAAAAAAGCTCTGTATATTTAGGCAGTTGTAATTTTAGGGAGAGTTCGATAGAGCAGTTTTCGGGAGTGAATTATGAAGAAAAAAGAAAAGAAAACCAAGGGGCAGCGGGGTTCGCAGGGACAAAATCGAAAAATGAGCGAAGATTTTTGGTACCGAAACAGACAGAAAGCCGGAGTGATTACGTTGCCAAGCGGTCTTCAATATGTTCCGGTTGCGGAATCTTCGGAAGGTGGATGTCCACGATTGGAGGATACTGTGGTGGTGGATCAGCGAATTAAACTGGTGGATGGTACGGTGGTGCGCGATACTTTTTTGGAGCGGGAGCAGGATACTTTCGGCGTGTCCGAGACAATGGAAGGACTACAGGAGGGATTGATGCTCATGCGGGAGGGCGCGCGATATCGGTTTTTTATTCCGTGGGAGTTGGCATGGGGGAAAAGCGGTAATGGTAAAAAAATCGGGCCATACAGCATGCTCATCGCCGATGTCTGGTTGGAGCGTGTAATTCCGGGGCGATGATGTTGATGTGCTGCGCCAGTCGATCGAATCGGTAAGTACGGACCGAACTACTCCGACACTCGCAACAACCGCTGCAGCTGTTCTTCGGTAATACGTCCTTTGAATTTCTGACCGTTTACCATGAATGTGGGGGTTGCCGAAACGTAGTCATTAATGCCCGCATTGATGTTCCGCAGAATATCTTTTTGAACCGTTTCTTCCTTCATGCAGTTATCAAATTCGCTGCGATCAATTCCCAATTGGATGGCGAATTTTTCTACATCAATGGTTTGGGGCTTCTGGTGATCCTGGCTGGAAATGATCGCATCATTCATTTCCCAGAATTTGTCCTGTTTGGCGGCGCATTCGGCGGCGCTGGCAAAATGGCAGGCGAACTGATGAAATTTTTGACGAACGCGCGGGTTGCATTTCTGGTCGAGCGGAAAGTGACGATGAACCAGTCGCACATCCTTTGCGTAATGACTGATCAGTTCGCGAAGCTGTCGATGTGCGGTTCGGCAGTAGGGGCATTCGTAGTCGCTGTATTCAATAATGGTCACTTTGGGCGTTTGGGCGCCCACCCAGTGATATCCATCCGTATCCACACCGGTGGGCAGGGTCGGAATTTCGTTGAATCCGGCCGTTTGCCAGTAGGGCGTGATTAGTGCGTATCCTACGCCAATCGGCGCAGTGCCGATTATGAAGAGCATCCCGAGCAACAACGGTTTTCGAACGAGTGTGGTAATGTCATCGACGATGGATCGAATCGGGTTTCTTTGGCCGCGCACCAGCGCAACAGTGACAAGCGTCATCAGCAAGGTATTCACAGTATACGTACCCATGCAGAACAGGCACAAAGAGTCAATCTTCGTAAATGAGATAAATGCCAGTGTAGCCGATGACAGAAACGCCACCGTGCAGAGTCCGAACATGGCTCCGTACAATGGCGAAGCGGCTTTCTTCCACAAGGAAGCCACCGCCACAGCAAAGATGGTGAGGTATCCGAACAGCCCCCACACGCTGACCGGGAGATTCAGAAAAATAGAATACGGTGACAACGCCACCGTTTCGCAGTTCAGCCCATCGCTGATGGCGCACATGGATTCAAACTCCGGATTCTGGTGGGTATTCGCGTGTATCCGGGTCAGTTCAGCGGCCAGCCCGATTCCGACCAGCAATAGAACGGCAATTGCACTGAATACAAGGAAGGCGCCTTTTACAGGGGCGGTCTGTTTGTCATCGGGCATCAGAATTCAACCATTTCGTTACCAAATTCACAAAGCGTGGATTGTAAGTACTTTTGAATTAACGGCAATCAAAAAATGAATGGAGAAAAAGGGATTCAAACGCCGGATTGTCCGGTGGCAACAGCCGCTTCGCCGGCCGCTTTGGCCGCCTCATAGCGCGCTTTTTCGATTTTCGCCTTCGCTTTCAGTTCGTCGGGAATGGTTTTTTCCAGACTGATTTTCCAGGTATTGTCAACGAGAACAAAGTAAATCGCGGCCTGTCCGGCAGTGACGATGGCAGTCTTCTTCTTTTTACTTTCGAGTAGTTTTGACTGGTGACGCGCGATGGCTCCGATCACGATACCGGTAAACAGCTCCCTGGTGAATTTGTCGTATTTATTTAAGTCGACAAACATATCGTTCAATTCGGCTTCGGATGCCAGGGTTTCTTTGGCCGCCTTGCTGCGCTCTCCCGGGGTTTTGCCGAGCAATCCATGCATGGATAACAGGTGCAACGCGGTTTCCGCCGGCGTCATCGACGGATGTTGATCGCACCCGGCGAATATGGGCAGTGCGAAAACAAAGATAAGCAGAGGTACCATGCGAAATGTCATGTTATGCCTCCCTGTCGGAAATGACAGTTCGTTGCCCCTGGATAGCCACCCTGCCTTCTGCAATCAAAGAAACAGCCTTCGGATAGATGCGGCGCTCTGCAGCCTGCACTCTAGCGGCAAGTGTGTCGGGCGTATCGGATTCTTCCACCGGAACGGCTTCCTGACAGATGATCGGCCCTCTGTCGTACCGGCCATCGGCAAAATGAACCGTGGCTCCTGAAATTTTTACACCTGCCGCCAGTACTGCTTCATGTACATGGTGACCGTAGAATCCTTTGCCGCCAAATGAAGGAAGGAGGGCAGGGTGAACGTTGATGGTTTGAAATTTTTTCAGGAACGGATCTGCGAGCTGGGTCATGAATCCCGCCATCACAACCAGGTTCGGTTCGTACGGGGATACCAACTCGACAAGCGCTTCAGCGTACGCATCGGCATCGAACTGTTTGTTCCGGGTGAATTTTTTTCTTCCCAGTATCGAAACCGGAATTCCATACTCGCGCGCCCGTTCAACCCCCAGTACATTTTTTCGGCTGGATACCACCTGTACGATTTTTCCCGGAATTTTTCCGCCTTCGATATGTTGTTGCAGATTGACCATGGTGGTGCCGGAACCGGAAAGCAGAACAGTGATATGAAACGGACGGGAAGCGGTCATTGAAATACCACTGTTGCGGGATAGACTTGGCCGGGAAGCACCTCAAACGGATTCCCGTCATGGATAGCATCGTACACCACGTCTCCGTCTTTATTCAGCGCAACCGCGGTGATGCGGTACTCGCTATCGGGGAATACATCTTCAATCACAATTCGACCGTCTCCGCAGGCGGCTTCATAGTCAACGCCGTCCAAAGATACCACGATGTCAGCGATCTCGCCCGCGTGATCCAGACCGCAGGTCATTCCGCCGGCAAATTGCCAGGTAACTTCAATTTTGCCATCTCCGACCATCAGCGGAATGTCTACCACATTACCCGGGGCGGGTACCGATACTTCTGATTCGCCGCGGAAAAATGCCAGTTCTGAACCGTCATAATCGGTGAAGGCATCAACGGTGACAAAATACGAGCCGCGATCAAGCCGCGTAATGCGGGTTTGTCCGGCACCGCAATTGGCGGTGATGGGCGCCTGAATCGCGGTTTCCTCGGTTTCGTCTTCATATATATTCACTTCGACGGTGGTGAAAACGAGTTCATCCTGGGCATATTGGCCTTCCGGAAGAAACGCCTTGCATACGTTCAGCCCGGCGATGTTCCAGTGAACCACCAAATCGTGGGTGCCGCCTTCTTCTGAATCGCATGCCGAAAATGCGAATGCAGAGATGATAAAAGAAATCAATATAATTAACGTTTGGATATTCTTCATGTTTACCTACTCCAGCGTTCTATCCGGTTGAAAGCGGTTTATTCGCTTCTCCTTGTTTTATCCAATCAACGCACAGAAGAGAAATTTTCTGCCCAAAATGGGTTTATTTCGACGACGCATCGCCGGTGGGCTCCAGCAGTTCTTTTTGAACCTTTTGAAATACGCGAAGAATCTTAGGGGATACGGTGATCGGTGACAGTTCCATAGATGGTTGCAGCTCCAAGGCACTTTTAAAGGTCTGGGTGGCCAGCGAGATTTCATCGAACGCCACATATGCAAAGGCCAAATACTGATACACGCCGATTTTCTGTGGATTGGTCAGCCGCGGATTTGCAAGCAGTTTCTGACCGGTTACAACAATCTGCAGGTATTTCCCTTTTGAGTACATTTTTCGCAGCTCCGCGATTTGGGACACCGCTTGGAGCTGAGCTTTTTTGTCATCGACAGAAACTTTTTTGGTCTGTTTGGCTTCAATCTCTTTTTTGGCTGCTGCGGTGTAGTCCACATTTATCAGGGGAATCAGCAATGCGTCGCCGCGTCCGTACTTTTTCTTTTTTTTCAAGTTGTACGCCTGAAGCCATTCGGGCTTCCACTTGTCACCCATGAACATTTTTGTGACGCTTTTAATGGTTTCATCCGGGGCAAAAATATACAGCAATTGGTAGGGAATTCGGATAATTTGTCCGGCCGCCACCGATGTTTCCACTTTGCGGTTATTCAGTTCGGCCAGAAAAGATGCCCGACTGGAGGAGCCGAGATAACGATTGGCCAGTGCGTACCAGTCTTCGGAATCAGTGACCGTGTGATAAGTAATTCCAGGTATCTCAATCCGTTCACCCTGGAGAACTGAACCGTCATCAGGGTGCATGAATCCGTTGGCGGCGCGGATGATAATCGATTTACTCGGGTCGCCGTAATAAAAGTTTGCCAGCTGCTCCAGTGTTTCGCCGTCCCGTGCTACGTGAATCCACGCATGTGCCCGTCCGGCAACGAAAAAGCCGCAAAGAAAAGCGAGAATGAAGATGGTGGTGATTCGTTTCATTTGGATGATTTTTTCTTGTTGTCGTTTTGGTCGTTATCAAGGGCCAACTCTTCGACAATTCTCACCGTTTGCTGCGCTTTGATTTCAACCTCCAGCCGCTTGGGTTTGAAATACGGATTGATTAGTTCAACAAAGTGTTTTCCGGCCGGCAGCGTCAACGGTTTAGCTATGGGAGTGAGGGCGACTTCTTCGTTGTCAATGACCACCTTCGCCCAGGGGTCTGCAACAATCTTCAGTTCACCCATGTCTTTGGGATTGGTGGATACCATCGTTTTTTCAGCGGTAAATGAGGGCTCACCCGACGCCAGTTGAATGATGATGCCCGCAAACAGAAAGAACGCCAACACCACGCCTTGAACCATACCTATGGTGCGAACCGCCCGGCGATCTTCCCGTACAATTTTCTGGCCGTCTCGAACCGCGCCGGTGGTCAGTATGCCGCTCGCTTCGTCGCTGGAGAGAACGTCCTGCTCCTGCAGGTATTTTACCATGTAGGCATTGTAGTTCATGACAACGCGACTGGCTAAAAAGTCTTCTAAATCGTGAATCAACGATTGCATCGACGGATATCGGTCTGCAGGCTGTTTCTCCATACAGCGTCCCAGAATTCGTTCCAGCACACGGGGTACGCGGGAATTCAGTTTGCGAACCGGCACGAAGCGGTCGAGTCGAATCTTTTGCAGTACGGAGCGTTTGGCATCTTCAATAAACGGCTTTTTTCCGCTAAGCATCTGATAGAACACCACGCCCAGCGACCAGATGTCTGTGCGCTGGTCCAGCTTGTCGCCGAGGATTTGTTCCGGAGACATATACGACGGCGTTCCCAGTCCAGTGCCGGTTTCGGTCAGGTCGGAAAGGGTTTCGTCCCGGGCAATTCCGAAGTCCATCAGCTTCACATCTCCCCGTTTTGAAATCATCACATTGGCGGGTTTGATGTCGCGGTGAATGATGCCGCGAAAGTGCGCATGATTCAGGGCTCTTGCCACCTGAAGGGTGATAATGGTGGCCACTTCGACCGGCAGCTTTTTAAAATTGTCGAGCAGATCGTACAGGTCGATTCCCTCTACATATTCCATGACGATAAACATCGTGCCGCCGTATTTGATGAAGTCGTACACATTGATGATGTTTTCCTGCTGGAGGGAGGCCATGAATTTGGCTTCCCGTTCGAATCGTTCCGCAAATTGCGTTTCAACAGCAATGGAAGATTTTAGTGCTTTAATCCCGACCGTACGGCCCAGCGGTTCCTGAATCGCCTTGTACACGACCGCCATACCGCCGGCGCCGACTTCTTCGATGATTCTGCAATTGCCTATACGTTCTATCATATTAATCCTTAAGCTCTTAATATTATTACTATAAATAAATTATGCAACTCTAATGACAGCGCTTTTCTGATTTTCCCCAGGGAAGTTGTGCCATACTCCGACGGGATGGGGTATCCGGTTGTCACATTTTAAATCGATATGGTCGCCTGGTACCGGAACCATTCTTATTCCGACCTAATTGCGGCTCAATCAAAGTCATTGCGGCCGCGGCGGGTGCCCAGGTCGTAGGCGGTGAGGTAGATTGAGAAGAATACGGAATATCCGTCGGGCGGGCCGTCAAAGCGAATGTCGGTGTCTCCGCCCACAGCGATGCCTACGCCGCTGAAGCGGCCCATGCTCCATTCGTACCCAATCGATGTGCCGACGCTGAGTATGAACGGCTTTACGGAACCGATGTGAGCGAACGGCCGCAGAAACCAGCCTTTGTGCAGGTAGAACGTGGCTACCGGCCCGATTTCATGTCGGGTGAGCGGGGCTTCCGGGGCGCCGGTCACCAGAATATCCATACGCCAGTCGGCCCCTATCTGTACCCGCTGATTCACGCATCCCCCCAAGCGAAGGTTGAGCCTCGCATACATCGGTGTACCGTATTCGTTGAAGCGAAGCGCCAGTCCCGGGTCGAGCCCCATGAACACTCCCCGTCTGGAAAGCGGCAGCGAAGCAGAATCGGATTCCGCGGAAACCGGTTTGGATGCGACAGTGATGAGCAATCCAAAACTGATGAAGAGGAGCACCGAATCGTATGTGAAGCGCCGAGCAGGCATACGTTACTATCTCTCATTTTTTCGCAAGAAACAAAAAATACGTTCAATGGAGAGGTGTATGAATCATCTATTGAGCCGATTGCGGGATATGGATCAGATCGGCGTTTTCGATGGGGGTGAATGCGGTTCGGGATTCGAGCGCAAGCGCTGCTTTTGCATACGGGCCGAGTAGTTGGCGGTATTCCTGCCAGTACCACTGAGGAATCACTTTTGAACGACCCTCATGAAACAGTTTCATTTCTTTCTGATCCATTGCCGCCAGCAGCCGTTGGGCGGTCGAGCCGGTGCCGTGCTTGTAAATCCACGAAACGAATTTGATGAACAGGCTTTGTTTTGCTTTTTTTCGCGCCGTTTCCGAGGCGATTTCGAATTCTACAAATTTTTGTATCGCCTCGTTTGTGGGGTAGTGCTTGGGAATAACGCTGATGTAGCCGTTTACCTGAAAGACCAGCGGTAGAGGGAGCAGACGGTTTTCTTTTTTCAGCCTTTTGTGCAGCGGTGTGCGATTGTACGCCGTTGGAAAATTGAGCACGCACCAGATGTCCGCATGGTCGCGTATGAGCGATTTCGTCAGCTCCACCGGAAGGTCGCCCTCGTCGGTGTCGTTGGGCCACATCATGTTGGCGGTAATCAACGGAATATGTGCCTTCACCTGTTCGAGATGTTCGGTGACTCGGGCGTATTTCTGCTGCGGTGTGCATTGGCTCAGCCCCACCTTGCGGCCGTAATCGGTCCAGCTTTCGATGCCGATGCCGATGCCGACGCAATTGGTGCGCTTCAGTCGCGACAGACGGAGCGGGGTTAGGGACTGGAGGTCGGTTTCGAACGCCCATCGATTCTTCCAGCCGACGGATTCCATGGTGTCCAGCACCATGTCGAGATGCCGACCCACGTTAGGGTCCTGAAAAAGAATCGGGCGGCGGGTGTGGGTTTTCAAAAATTGCAGATCCGCTTCCAGTAACTTGAGCGGAAGGGCGTTCCACCGGGCATTCCAGTCGATGCAGAAGGCGCATCCGTTGCCGCAGCCGACAGACGAAAGCATGCCGATGACCGAAAAGAACGGGAGTCGCCCCTGTGCAGCTTGAATGAACGGCCAGCGCTCCTTCACTGAAGGAATTGCGGTCGGAGAAGAACTGTGCAGCACCGAATCTGTATGTTCCCGTCGGCATATGGTCAATATCAGTTCTTTGTTGCATGGGCCATCCACGACTACATCAAAATGGTTGAGGCATTCTTCGGGGTGGCAGATGGCGTGAGGGCCGCCGATAACCGTGAGGGTTTTTGCGGGTTGGCGCGCCGCAACCAGGTAGGCCAGCACACTGCACTGGCTGGTGGTTTTCACGAACAGAATATCCGGCGCATTGAATTCGGGAAGCGGGCCGGTGCCGGAATACACCTGGTAATCCACATCGTATCCGGCTGCTTTCGCCCAGCAGGCGATGGCCTGGGGAAACACGCTGGTGAATTGCCTGGCAGTGAGTGATTTCAACCCCGAGGTAGGAAGGGATGTGATTTCAAGAACAGCCACGTTCATTTTCTGACTCCTCGGTTTTGGTATGTATGAATATTTTTGATGATACCATATGATACTATCATATTAAAAAGGGTTCCGAAATAGAAAAATTGAAATCCGATAGAAATGATTGGGAAGCTGACTTACTGATTACACCGGGCGTCGGGGGCGGTGCTGGCGCCGGCGGCCCAGGCCATGCACTCATTGCTGTATTCGGCACCGTCGCAGCCGCATACCGGGGCGTAAATCATGGTGCACATCTCGGGTTTGGCCATGCAACTGCCGGCGAGGGGGGAGCCGGTGCAGCTTTCCAGTTCGCAAAAGGCGCCATCCTCGCAGTCGCTGTCGAATGAACAGCCGGCATCGGTCACTCCGCTGTCTGTATCTGAATCGGTTTCTGTATCGTTTGATTCGGACGTATCTGCGGATGAATCGGCATCGGCATCGGAATCCGCATCTGAATCCGTATCTGAATCGCCGTCCGCATCGCTGTCACTGTCCGCATCGCCGTCTGTGCCCATGGAATCGCTGTCAGCCACGTCGTCGGAACAGCCGACCAATGCGCTCAGCAAAATCGTTATCAATAAAATCCATTTGTTCATTTGTACTCACCTTTCAATATATTTCTGCAATAATATAACGCATCGAAGTGTGCAATGCGGCGCTTTCGGGTAAAAAATATGTACCCATTATTGAAATGCGGATTTTCGACCGTGTTCTGATTCGTGGTTGTGGTGTCGAAGCTCCTGAGTGGTCTCTCGGAATCGCTTCACAATCACCGGCAGCATCGCCGCCGCAATGGACGGTTTGCTTTTCATCAGGCCCAGCATGGCCCATTGGGTGAGCACCAGGGTTTTTACCGGGCCTTTTGCGCGCACCGAAGCCACCCGCTGGGCACCGTCAATGATAGACAATTCACCCACAAACGCGCCCTGGCCCAGCGTTGCCAGCAGGATTTCATCGTTATCGTCGAATTGATTGACCACTTCGACTTCTCCGGAGACGATGAGGAACGCCGCAATGCCCCGTTCTCCCTGTTTGCACAGATACTCGCCGTCATCAAAATCTGACTCGCTGCATGATTTGGCCACTGCTTTCAAGTCGCGGTTGCCCAAATCGGCAAATATTTCGAGTCGTCCCAGAAATTCACGTCTCACTTTCCAATGCACAGGGGCCTCCTCGCGCTACGCCGAGCTCTTGAGCAATTCTCTGGCAGCTGCCAGCATTTTTTTATTGGTCGCATCACCGCCGAGCATTCGGGAAATTTCAGTGACGCGGTTTTCCGATTCGAGTCTGCGCACCTCGGTATGGGTGCGGTTTCCTTTCTGGGTTTTAGAAATATGAAAGTGCGCATCAGCCATGGAGGCGATTTGGGGAAGGTGCGAAATGCAGATGAGCTGGTGATGCTTGGCCACGTACGCGAGCTTTTTGCCCACCGCATTGGCCACCGCGCCGCCGATACCCGCATCAACTTCATCGAACACATAGGTGCCGAGCGGTCCCACGCCGGCCAGCGCGCGCTTCACCGCCAGCATGATACGCGACAGCTCGCCGCCCGAGGCCACCTGTTTGAGCGGATGCGCGCCTTCTCCGGGGTTGAGTTCCACCACAAACGCTGCTCTATCGGCGCCATCTGCGCCAAGCGATGCTTCGTCGAATTGAATGGTCGTCGAGAATTCAGCTTTTTCAAATGACAAGTCCACCAGTTCCGTCGAAATATTCTTGCTGAGCTTCAGCGCGGCTTTTTTTCGGCTGGTCGATAACTTTTTCGCGCAGGACATCGCAGACTCAAGTGCCTTTTTGGTTTCTGCCACCAGCCGTTTCTCATTGTGTTCATAGCTTTCCAGCGCCGCGAGTTCATTGTCGAGGGAAGTGATGAAGTCGGGAAGATCGTCGGCGGAAACGCCGTGCTTACGCGACATACGACTGAGCTGTTCGAGCCGGGACTGCACATCGTCGAGTCGTTCGGGGTCGGCATCCATATTCTGGCTGTAGGCGCTGAGGGAACGGGCGACATCCTCAATCAGAATGGTTGCTTCGGCCAATTGTCGGGCATCGGTTTCCAGGGCGGCATCGTATCGGGTAATGGCATCGAGTGCGTTTGAAAGCTGGCTCAACCGTTCGAAAATGGAGTTATCGGACTCATACAGCTCCGATGCGCATCGACCGGTGGTTTCAAGCAGAGTGGATTGATGTTTCAGAATCCCCAGTTCCTGTTCCAGCTGTTCGCTTTCGCCGGTGTTGGGCGACAGATGGTGGAGCTCTTCCAGCTGAAATCGAAGATAATCGATACGGCCGCTGCGGTCCTTTTCTTTGTTGCGAAGGTCTTCCAACGTTTTTTGTGTATCGCGGTAGGTACGATAGGTCTCGGCCATTTCCGCCAATAACGCGTCATGGGATGCATACCCGTCCACCAGGAATAATTGGTGCTGCGGGTCGAACAGGTGATGTTGTTCGTGTTGCCCCATCACGCTGGCCAGACCGTCGGTCAACTCGGCAAGCACCGAGAGTGACGCGAGTTTGCCGTTCACGAAGACACGGTGGCGACCGTCTGCGGGAATAATACGTCTGATGAGCAGCTCATCGTCGGCGGGGAGTCCGGCGGCAATCAGACGCTGTTTGACGTCGTGTTCGTCGGCAATGTCAAAGATGCCTTCCACTTCGGCTTCGGCAGCCCCTTTGCGAACCAGATTGCTGGACGCCCGTTTGCCAAGCAGTAGATCAAGCGAGGTGGCAATGAGCGATTTTCCGGCTCCGGTTTCACCGGTGAGCACATTGAAGCCACTCGAGAATGACAGGGACATCTCTTCAATGAGCACAAGATTTTTGATTTGTAGGAATGAGAGCATACAGTTGAATATCAGGGTGCCAGCAATGCGCCGGCAACTTTCTTGGCGATTTCTTCTCCGACCAGGAGAGATACCAGGGTTAGCGCGAATTCCATGGCGGTTCCGGGACCGCGGCTGGTAATGATTTTTTCTTCCACAACGACCCGGTCGGGTACAAAGCTGCCGTCTGGAAGATTTTTTTCGCAACCGGGATAAATGGTCGCTTTTCGGTGTTCAAGGAGACCGGCCCGAGTGAGGGCGGCGGGAGCTGCGCAAATGGCTGCGACGTAGGTTCCGGCCTCATGCGCTTTTTGCAATGCGGTGATGACGCGTTTGTCATCGCGCAGGGTATCGGCATTGGGCTGACCCCCCGGAAGGACGATCATTTCATAGGGGTGCCCGAGGGCCTTATCCAGCGGAGTGTCGGGCAGCATAGTGATTCCGGAACGTCCGGTCACCGGTCCGTCGGTGAGTCCCGCCACGGTTACAGCAATGCCGGCGCGTCGCAACACATCAATAATGGTGGTGGCTTCAATTTCTTCAAAACCCGTTGAAATAGGAACAAGTACATGTACGGTCATTTGGTCCTCCCGATTGCCTCAAATAAGGACGCTATCAAAACTTTTCAAGATGTCCAGAGAAGTAATTAATAAAAAAACGACTTAGAACTTTATTTAATTATTATGAAAATAGTACTATTGCTCTTACGTGAGAATGGGTTTTGACCGATTTACAATATGATTGCCGTTTTGTCGGTGATGATTTTCGGAAAATAGACACTGTTTTAAATTTCGCGGAAGGAAAAGAGGAATGAAACGCGGGGTACCCGAAATATTTTTTTCAATTGCAGCGATTGGGTTGATGCTCACCGGTATGTTGGTTCCACAAAACGACGACATCCTTCTGGTGATAGCGGTGTTGGCATCTGCGAGTGTGATGTACATGTTGGTTTCCAGATTGGTGGTTCAACGGGATATTAATGCTGTCCGGCGATGGATTTCCGATGCAAGGGTGGTGCCGGGTAAGAAGGCGCCTGAAACCAGCGGGGTGTTTTCGGCATTGTGCGGCGATATTGATTCTCTGATTGCACAGTTGGACGGTGACACGGCAGCGGCACAGAAGAAAGTGGTCGAAATGCAACGTGTGGTGGAAGATTGTGAGGAAGTGATTGCATTATTTGAAAGAGACTTGACTGAGCAGCAGGGGGACGTGAGTCAAACGCAAAGTGCGGTGAAGAATATGTCGGTGGCTTTTGCCGCCATCGCTTCTCACGTGGAATCTCTTGCATCCGCAGCGGAGCAGGGCGCATCATCCATCTTACAAATGACCACCACCAACGAGGAGGTGGCTGAAAACATGACGGCCATGGGCGTCTCTGTGCGAGATACGGTGAACTCCATTGGAGAGATGGCGGTGTCTGTGAAAGAGGTTGCCGAGAATGTGGAAGAGCTGTCAACTACCGCTGAAGAGACGTCCTCCGCGATGAATGAGATGGATGTTTCGATTAATCAGGTGCAGACGAATGCCAATGAAACCGCTATTATTTCCGAGGGTGTTGCCAGAGATGCCGAACGATCTGCTGATGCGGTAGCCAAGACCATCGCGGTGATCAAAGAAGCGAAAGGGTCCTCTCAAGAGGCCATGGATGTGATTTTGAATCTGGGGAAAAAGATCGAGGCCATTGGACAGATTTTAAGCGTGATTGATGATGTGGCGGAACAAACCAACCTGTTGGCGTTGAACGCGGCGATTATCGCGGCTCAGGCGGGGGAACACGGAAAAGGATTTGCGGTGGTGGCGGACGAAATCAAGGATTTGGCGGAGCGTTCCGGGGTATCCACCAAAGAGATCGCCAATCTGATTAAAACCATTCAATCCGAAACCATCAATGCGATTTCGGCGGTAGAACGTGGTAATCAGAATGTTGATAAAGGGGTGCAGGTTTCAGACGATGCCGAGCGAGCGTTGCGTAAGATTCTGGAAAGCTCTCAGAAATCCACCAGTATGATGCGGTCCATTGCGCGGGCAACGGTAGAGCAGTCGAAAGGGTCGAAGCAGGTGACCGATACCATCAGTCGCATTGCGGAGTCGGTGCAGCAAATCGCAATGGCCACTTCGGAGCAGGCCAAAGGGTCGGAAGTGATTATCCGCGGTGCGGAGAAGATGCGGTCCATCACTCAGCATGTGGAGCGTTCCACCATTGAGCAGGCCAAAGGCGGCCGACAGATTACCGAGGCGATTGAGTCGATTTCAAAAATGGTAAGCGAATTGAATATGTCGCATCACCAGCACAACACCAGTACCCAGGAAGTGCTTTCCCTGGTGGAGAAATTGACACAGACGGTAGACCACAACGAAACAGCGCTGCAGAGCGTGAAACAGCTGCACAAACGGATGCGCGGCCTCACCTCATCCAATTAGGCAGGGAATTCCAGGCATTTTTTGGTTCAAGGAGAAAACAAGTGACGGGTATCGGCTGGACGGAGTTCATTGTTATCGCACTGATCCTGTTGTTGTTTGTGGGGCCGCAGAAACTGCCGGAGCTGTTCAGTAAAATTGCCTACGTAGTGGTGCAGCTGAAGGCGGCCAGTCGGGATTTACGAAATCAGATCGATGCGGAAGTGGCGGAGTTGAATCAGGTGAAGTCTGAAATCACCGATGAAATGATGGCCAAGGCCGAGTCTGTGTACGCCGAAGCTCGAGCCCTCGATGAAGAATACAAGGCACTTCAGGATGACATCGGAGATGTGAAATCGGGTGTTCAGAAAGATTTGACAGCGGTCTCTGATGACGTTGCCCAAGGTATGAACGACGTGAAAAAAGAGATGAAGGGATAGTTGTGAGCGAGCACGAACAAGAGCCTCAGGAGACCATGACGTTTTTGGAGCATCTTGAAGAGCTGCGTCAGCGATTGATTAAATGCATCCTCGCGGTGGTGGTCGGAATTTTCATCTGCTGGTTTTTTCGGGAGGAATTGCGTCAGTTTCTGGAAGCCCCGCTGTATACCGCCTGGAAGAGCGTCCCCGGGTTGCCGGCGCCTTCCCCGTTGAGTTTTAAAAGTTTGATGGAACCGTTTGTGGCCTATCTCAAGATTTCAGCCATCGGTGGCGTTTTTTTCGCTTCTCCGGTGATTTTTTATCATCTGTGGCGTTTTATTTCGCCGGGGCTTTACAAGAAAGAAAAGAAAATCGCGTTTCCATTTGTGATTATTTCTTCGGCACTGTTTATTGTGGGTGCGGCTGGTGCGTATACCTATGTGTTTCCAATCGGTTTTTCGTTTTTTTTACAGTTTTCAAGCGGTGGGACAGTCGAACATTTGGAAACCCAGCCCCTTGCAGTATTGCAGGCTTCTGCGGATCGCAATGACGGAACAACGTCTGCGGATACCGGGAGTAAGACGAAATCGGCCGAAAAGTCGGAACGCACGCCTGACAAAAAAATGAACCGGAAATCCGCTGGAACCGTCAAATCGCCCAAGCGTTCAGAACAGAAAGACAAATGGGCAAAGTTGTTCGCTGCATATCAGTGGGTGGAGGCAAAGCTGGTGGGGGAAAACTGCGGTAGGCTTCGCGGTGTTTCGGAGCCCAAGGGGGTGCAACTGATATATCGGTTTGATTCAAAACGCTGTGGGGAAGCGCCTTCATCCATTCGGGTTTTCAAAGATGAGCGCCCTATTAATCTGGAAATGATTGTTTCCGCTTCTGAAAACGGAATCACCACCTACAAGGCGTTTGACCGCAAGGCGACATCGCATCCGTCGGTGTACAGAGTGACAGTGGTACATGCGGCAGCACAGAAGCTGGCGCCTGTGTTGATGGTGAAGGATTATCTGGATTTCGCCATCAAGTTGTTGCTGGCATTCGGCCTGGTATTTGAACTGCCGGTACTGATTTTCTTTCTGGCATATGCCGGTATTGTCGACTATCGGCAGTTGATCGGCTTTGGTCGCTGGTTTATCGTTTTTTCGGTAACTTTCGCTGCGATTATCACTCCGCCGGATGTTGTGACACAAATTATGCTGGCGACGCCACTTGTGATACTTTATTACCTGTCGATTCTGGTGGTATTTTTCCTGGGGAAAAAGCGCTCGACGGATGAATAAACCGGGTGAATGTTTCACTGGCGAAAACCGTCCAACAGATTTACATTTTCTACTTTCAAGGAAAAGGGAATGGGTACACGCAGAATTACAATAGGTATTGCGGCGATGTTGATGTTTGGAGCGCTTGGGTTAATGGCTTCCGGGACATTACAGGCACAGTCGAAACGAGCATCCACTTCGGCGCATTCAGGCGGCTCGTTGCTGGTAGAGCGTCATCGGGTGGCGATTAAGCGAGGACCTTCTGGAAAATACAAGTTGCGCGGAATGGCTGTAAAAGGTTCTCGTCTGCCCATCTATGAAAGCAAAGAGGGAGATGGTTGTTCTGGAGATGTGTGGTATCGGGTTTACGAAGAAGGGTGGGTGTGTGGGAATGGGGTCACACTGATTGAAGACGCGCCCGCTGCAATCGAACAGCCTCCGATGGAAAACGATGCAGTCACTCCGTGGCCATATGCGTTCATAAAGGAAACGGCGATTGAATACCAGTGGTCGAGTCATGGGTGGGTTGAAGAAACGCGCGAAATTTTCAAGGGGTTCGGTTTCGGTGTGGAAAAGCGGGTATCCATCGACGGCGAAAAGTATTTTAAAACTCCTGAAGGAAAGTTGATTCCCACCTATGCGGCGCGGGTTTCCGGGCGTGTCTCCACGTTTCAGGGGGTGCCCGTCAGTCGCGACCAGCAATGGCCGGTAGGGTGGGTGAACTCACAGGAGGCATGGGCATATCAAGAGCCTGCCGAGCAAAAAGAGCAGCGTGTTCGAAAACTGAGCCGATATGATTTTTTTGCGGTGCAGGGGCAGGTCGACGTGAAAAAGAAACATTTTTATCAACTGTCGGATGGTCTTTGGGTTTCAGGAAAAGATGTTCGTGTGACGACAAATGCAACCCGGCCGGAGGGGATAGCCGATGACGAACGCTGGATCGACGTGGATGTGAATCAGCAAATCGTTACTGCATATGTGGGGGATGAACCGGTGTACGCCACGATGGTATCTACTGGACGATACGGCGCGTCGAAAACGGTGAGGGGACAATTTCGTATTTGGGTAAAGGTGGCTGCGATTGCCATGGACAACACTGATGAGGAAGAAGAGTTGGATTCGGACTCCGAGGTGATTGAGCCGACGGAAGAACGGAAACTGTATTCCTTGCAGGATGTGCCGTGGACACAGTTTTTTCATGAAAATTATGCGTTGCATGCGGTTTACTGGCATAATAAATTTGGAAACAGAAAAAGCCACGGCTGCGTGAATATGGCGCCGGCCGACGCGGAATGGTTTTATCGATGGACGGCGCCTTCGGTACCTGCGGGATGGTGGTCTGTGTATTCAACCGCGAATGATAAGGGAACGATGGTTCGAGTTCGATAATGAAAAAGCATTTTAAAAAGCATTTTCACACTGAATTTTCGGTAATTATTTTAGGGGTTGTCTGCTGTGCTTCTTCAATCGGATGTTCATCTGAGGATTCGGCGCCGAATGTGTCCACCAATATCGAGGCATGGGATAGCCATATCAAAGCGAAAAAACTGAACGATTCTATGGTTCTGGCACAAGTGAACGGTATTCCTATCTACCCCGAAACAGTGGAATTTCAGGCGAAGCAATTACAACAGAAGTTGTCGAAAGAGGAAGCGTTGGCAGAGGCAATCGATTTCTATTTGCTGGAGGAAGAGGCGCGTCGCCGTGGATATGCTCGTGATAAAACGGTTATTTCAGAATTTAAAAAGGCGTTGGCGCTGGCGTATTTGAAAAAAGAAGGCGAAGCATTCACCGAAAAGAGTATTCCGCTTGAAACGTTGAAAAAAAGGTATGAATCGCAGAAATTTCGTTTTGTGCATGGCGCTCAGCGAGATGTTGTTCATGCACTTGCGATGACGGGAGACGGTTTGTACTCCGATAACGATGCAAAGCGTATTGCCCGAGAGATGAGTATTGCAGCAGCTAATGCCGACTCTGAAAAAGCGTTTCGACAAGCGGTTGCCACGGTCGGTGCGGACGGTACCAAAATTCGAGTGGAGGATTTGCCTCCCTTCGACCAGAGAAACACTGGGTTCGTCAAGCCGTTTGTTGAGGGAACGTTCGCGATCGATTATCCCGGACAAAAAGTATCCAAACCGATAAAAACCAAATTCGGATACCATGTGATATTTGTAAAAAATGAGGAGCCGGCAGTCGATATCTCATTTACTGACGCTCGAAAGACGCTGGAAAATGAGATATTCAGTTTTGAACGACAGAAATATATTTCGGAGCTAATTGATGATGTCTACAATCGGGGGAATGTTTTTATCTATGACATTGAAATTAATAACAGTAACTTCGCAGAATCTGCGCACTAGATGTTTATAGCGTTATGATGGAGTCTGACGGCACGCTACATCGAGATACGGATCGTTCCGCATTCGCTGATATTCTCTCCCATATTGACGGTGTTTGTCCCGGGTTCAAAGCAGCGGTTTTTTATGATGCCGAAGGAGAGACCATCGACTATCATTCGTATCTTGATCCCTTTGACACTCGGTTGGCGGCTGCGCATATTGGTGTGGTCGTGTCTACGGCGACCCGCGCGTTTCAGTCTCTTTCACTCGGAAAACTTGAACAGATGGAGATTCATGCCGATCATCTCGATAGCGTGACGGTATGTATGGGAGACGACTTGTTTTTATCCGTGATCGTGTCTTCGGGAAACCTGAATCAATTTATTTATCGAAAATTAATTGAGGTGATTCGCGATATTCGTCGCGAAATCAATAGCTGATATAGAATCGCAGCCGTACGCGTTCAGTATTTTTTTCTCTGTCGGATATTTTTGAATGACGTTCCTATAATCGTTTCGGAACCCCAACTCGGCGACTATTTCTTCGGCGTTTTTTTGGTGGCGAGACGGTTGAGAAGGTTTGTTCAAATATCAGAAAACGACGTTTCGCCGGGAGCGTCAGCTGGCGCACGGGCATCTGGGGACGAAGATGTGGTTGGGATGATGTGTCGAGCGCCAGTTGTATCAGTTGTCCCGGTGCTCCCTGTATAGCGAATTGAGCGATGCCTTGTGCGTCGGTCATGGCAGCGCTTTTACCGTTGTATTTCACCGTCAAGCGATGTGCACCGCGGGTTTGTACGACCACTACATGTTTTTTTTGGGGTGGGATGCATACAAAAGTGATTTGTTCCGGTTTTATTTTTTTTCCGTCTATGGTTGTCAATGCTCGTGAACGCAGTTCCACCAGTGTGTCTGATGCCGGAGTCCATCTGTTCGGGCACTGTACACTTGCCTTGAGACTTTCGCCCTTAGTTCCCCAGAAAGAAAAATGTGCCGTTCCGTTTTTGTCGGTCCTTTGTTTTTTGGGGAAGGGTTTTTTTGAATCCAGGGTTGAAAAAGTGACAATCGCTGAACTCACGGGAATTTGCTCATCATCAACCACATTGACATCAACAGCGAATTCCCTATAAACCGGCTTGGATGTACACCCCACCAACAGAATGATTAAAAAAACACCGATATATTTCATAGCTGGTTTTCCTGAGCATTCAAAATCGATACGGAGATGGCAAACGAGTCACTGTCGGGATATTGAATGGACAGCTGTTCATATTCCTGCCGGGCGTGTTGGAGTTTTCCTTCTCGAAGCAGTCGAATAGCGCGGTGAAGTGATGGCTGTCCTTCTGATTTTGTTGGGGAAGAGAACGGTTTTCTCTGTTTTTTTTGTTCTGATTCACCGAAATGAATTGATGGCGCCAAGGGCTTTTCGACTTTCGATTCGAAAACGTTGGGTAAAACAAACAGCAAACTGACCAATAAAGCGATGCCCACCATAATTACAGCTTTTTTACGATGGGAAACATGTCGACACCGATGGAGCATTTGCATGAGGTGGTTTGGTTTTGATTTCCACACGCAGGTTTGTTCACTAGAGGAAAGTACGTGTGTCAGAGGAATAAATTCTTCTGTTGTTTTATTTGAGTATGGATTTGAGACTAAACGGGGGGCGCACGCAATCGTGGCCTCATCCATTGAACATTGTGGATTTTTAGATAAGGGCCGGCTTTCCTTTCCGGTTGATGGGTGAACCATCGCGACGCGTGTTTCTTCTTCATCGAAGGAATATTCTTCGTTCATGATTCACTCCTTTTTACTTTCTTTAGTGGACCGTCAAGATAACGTTTAAACTCAGGATGCACCTGGTAATCGCCGGAGGATGAAAGCGGGAGTACTTCGCTGATATCGTTCACCAGTCGTCTTCCGTTCTGACTACGGTTAATTTGTACGATAATGTCAATGGCTGAGTTGATTTGCGAACAAATTGCGCGATGGGGAATGGCCGACTGGCTGCTGAGTATCATTGTTTCAAATCGACGAAGCGCGTCGGTAGGGGTGTTGGCGTGCACCGTTGTCATGGATCCGGAATGGCCGCTGGTCATTGCCTGTATTAAATCCAACGCTTCTTCTCCGCGGACTTCGCCGATGAGTATTCGGTCTGGACGCAAGCGGAGTGTTGCGATAAGCAGCTCGCGGATACGGATAGCGCCGCGCCCATGTTCGTCTGCAGAACGGCTTTCCAGATACACCACGTGAGGTTGATGCAAATCCAGTTCGTGAGTGTCTTCAATAACCACAATGCGTTCTCGTTTCATGAAAAATGAAGACAGTGCGCATAGTAGCGATGTTTTTCCGCTGCCGGTTCCACCCGATATGACAATGTTTTTCTTTTGCGAGATGGCTTGTGCCAGAAAGAGGGCGGCTTCATCGCTGATGGTTCCATTGGTAATGAGATCGGAGATGGTGAGTTTGGATTTGTAGAATCTACGGATAGCCACGGTTGGGCCATTCTTGGCGACGGGAGGAAGGACCGCTTCCAACCGAGAACCGTCCGGGAGATGTGTTTCCAGTATTGGATAGTCCTCATTAATTGGTTTGCCGCAGTACTGTGAAATATTGGTTAGGGCACAATGCAAGGCTTGAGAGTTTGGGAACGAAAGTGTAGTCGCATGTAATGTACCTTTTCTTTCCACCCAGATGTCGTTTGGCCCATTGATCATGATTTCACTCACAGTATCATCGCAAAGGAGCGGGGCAATGGGTTGCAGAAATTTTTCAATCGATTCTTTGAATATTCCTCCCGGAATCATAATGAAACCTCCTGTGTCGCGCGGTCAGAGGGATAACCGACCAGCGCTTCAAGTATCTTTCGAAGATTTTGGATGGACGGGTGCGGCGGGAACTTTTCTTCCAGCTGTTTGAGCGAATCGCGTGCAGCCAGTAGCCGACCGGCGAGAATTTGCTCCTCCACCAACAACTGATACAACGCCATGTCCGGTTGATCTGTTTCAACGACGGCGGCTTCCAGATAGTAGCTTGCGTTGATGTGGTCACCCGCGTTTTTGAACACCAAAGCGGTTTGTCGCAACGAAGCATTTTTGGACGATTGCGGCAACTGGGAGCCGGAACACGCCTGCGCAGACATGATGAAGAAAAACATGCTTAATCGTAATGCATTCATGGAGAATTTCCTTCCTGTTCGTATAAGGTGAGTTGTCGGCAGATAGCAGGAGACTGGCGAGCCAGGTAAGCCTTGAGATTTTTAGCACTCTCTTTTATCTGTTCGCTGTCCATGCATTTCTGAGCCGTAATAAAGGCGGCCACTTCCGCGCGATATGCACGGTTAAACGTGCGCCGCCAAGTTTGGATTTGCTTTTGTGTGTTATCATTGAATATCCCTGAACGGATTTCGATTTGTCTGACGCGCAACAACTGTTCGATGGCGTTTCGGCGGTTGTGAATATTCATGGGGAGACGGTAGTAACATGCGGTTGCATGTTGCTTCAGCATTTCGATTTGTGAGGCTGCAGCGGCTGCCTCGTTGTCGATTTGAAACCGGATTTCGAGAGGAAATTGAATACTCGATAACGAGGATTTCGGGTTGAGGTTTTGAAAAAATACGCCGGCGAACAACATGACCGCAGCAGCTGCAAATGCTACTGCTGCGATGATGAACAACCGGCGGTGCGTTGGTTTATTACGGTGTTTCCCGGTGTGAGGAATGGAAAAGATCAACTCAACCGGTCCAACGGATGCATGTATTTGCTGTTTACTGAGTCCGCCGATGATCGGCTTTCCGTGTTCGGTAATCGGATTGGTCAAGTCGGGACATTCCTCCAGTCGAATAAGTTTGTTGGATTCAATCCATGCAGTACAGAGTTGTCTGGCAATCGCGCTATGACAGATGGACAGATCGTTGCGCTGATCACGTCCGATTTTTACCGGGAATGAGGAAAATCGATACATAGCCTCGGTGTGTCGGTCGATTCGAATTTCAATCTGTAGCTCGCTCATGGTGCTCCTTGTCGGCAATGGGATGTCTGGAGGTACTCGGCCGCTTCGGGAAGGCGTTGCAAAAAAAAAGAAAAATCCTGATTTGAACAACAAGAGCCGACTGATATTCCTGAACTACAGGCATGAGTAGCATAGCCGTACCGATAGATGGGACGCATACGATACAATGGAGACCCAGTGTTTTAGTGAAATGGTGATTGTTCACCCTGGGTGTGTAAAAAACCGTATCGCGTGTGCCTTTTCGTTCGAGCGCGTGTCTTTTTTATTTTTTTTCGTCACAGAAAGAGAATGAGAACGACATAATTGACGAAGTACTCTTGTTAAATAAGATTGGAAAAAAGTGGCGAAATTTATAACTGTACGAAATTATTGTTAGATTTAATTTGAAGTGCAGTAGAAGTGAAAACAAATTCAAGTGAAATTGAAAATACTGACGGGCGAATTTCAATAAATGTAAAATGTACAATAGATGTAACATTTTTACTCAAGGAGAAGGACAAATGAAAAAACTGTTAATACTGGCAATCGCATTATTGATGGCCGTGATTTGGGCGCAGGGATGTAGCGACGACAATTCCGGGGACTCGGGAAGTGATGGAGATTCGGATGGAGATACCGACGGTGACTCGGATGGAGATTCGGACGGGGACAGCGACGGCGATAGCGATGCGGACGGTGATTTTGTCGCCTGCGAAACCATCACGACGGATTTAACAGCAGTAACCAGCAGGTTGATGATTCTTGAGGATAAGTCGCTGTCTATGGATGATGACAATAAGTGGAACGACGCAGTCGGTGCGATTGAGCAGATGGTGACAGCATTTGATGCGAATATTGAATTTGGGCTTGATTTGTTCGCACGAAGCACGACCACCAATCAGGGCGGGGGAGATATGTGCGCGGTGGGTGAAAATGTAATTCTCGACGTGGCACTGAATAATGGTCAAACGATTATCAACGAACTCGACAATTGGGGCCCCAGTGCAGCCACCCCGCTGTTGCTGGCGATGACCAATTATGCCGACTCGTCTTATGCGCCGGTGTTTCTTGACGGCAACGGCGGCAGTTATCTGGTGATCATTTCGGACGGGGCCGATACCTGCGGTACGGATGGACAGTTTGACCAGAACAACGGTGCGACACCTGATGAATTATCTGCGGTGACCACCAATCTGTTGAATGTGTTCGGTATTCGCACGTTTGTAATCGGTTTCGGTGATGGTGCCGAACAAGCCGAAGACCAACTCACTGCTATCGCGCAGGCAGGCGGAACTCAATTTAATACATACCTGGTTGCGGACGATGCGGCCTCGCTGACCGACGCATTGAACACCATCGGTGAAACCGTGGTTGTGAACTGCGAATTCCAGGTGGGTGCGTTCGGAGAGGACGAAGTGGACTTGGATCAGGTTCTGGTGACCTTTGACGGCACACAAATCGGTCGCGATACCGGCTGTGCCGGAGGTGAAGGGTGGACATGGACCAGCGCTGCTCGCACCACCATTCAGTTCTGTGACGCAGCATGCGCGCAATTGGAATCGGGTTCTGTGAATGAAGTATCAGTTCGCTTGGCATGCCCTGGCGAAGAGATTGTGGAAGTAGAAGTTGAAGCCGAATAAGTGACGGCTGATTTGGGGAAGGTGACGAGAATTTCTAGAAGACGAATTTCACATCACTCAGACGCTTCTCAAATTCCCCCAGAACCTGTTCTTCTTCTTCCATTCCACCCCTCGCTACGAACGTGGCACTGAATCGAACGCAATTGCCGGCATCATCCCATGGAACAGAGCTGATGTGTTTTTCTTTAATCAGCCATTGACTGAACGCCTCTCCCGAATCAAACGAGATCGCACCGTCGGCTGTTCCCTTGGGGGCGACAACGTATAGGTAGAATGACCCCTGCGGCACTATCGCGTCGAAACCGATTTTTTTTAAGGTTTCGGTCATTTGGGTGAGACGACGCTCATATTTCTCGCATATTTTGGGTGTAATTTCTTCCTGCGCATCCAGCGCCTGAATCGATGCTTTCTGAATGGCTGCGAATTGTCCACTATCGGTATTGTCTTTCACATTGGCAAACGCTTTCACTGCCAGTTTGTTTCCGCATACCCAACTCAAGCGCCATCCGGTCATATTGAATCCTTTCGACATACTGTGCAGCTCTACCGCCACATCCATACCGCCTTCCACGCTGAGAATACTCAGTGGTTTTCCGGTGAAATTCAGCGGTGCATAGGCGGCATCCTGAACGATAAGTATGTTGTTTTCTCTGGCGAATGTGACGGCCTTTTTGAAAAATTCAATCGTTGCCGAGGCGCCGGTGGGGTTGTTGGGGTAGTTGAGATACAGCAACTTGGCGCGAGTTTTCTGATCGGCGGTCAGCGAATCCAGATCGGGAAGATAATTGTTTGCGGTGGTCAGCGGTAGATTCACCACTTCACCCCCCAGATACCTGGTCCACGTACCCATGATGGGATATCCCGGAACAGTCATAATGGTGATGTCGCCCGGGTTGATGAAGGCTGCCGGAATCAGAGACAGCGCCGATTTGCTGCCGATGGCGTGAACGATTTCGCTTTCCGGGTTGAGTTCAACCTCGAACAATCCCTTCATGTATCGAGCAACAGCCAGTCTGAATTCGTCAATACCATTGTCGGTGTAGGTCCGGTTTTCCCATTTTCCGGCTTCTTCCGCCAACGCCTGAACCACCTGCGGAAACGCGCCTTCATCGGGTTCGCCCACTCCCATGTCTATGATTGGCAAGCTGGGGTTCGCCGCCAAAGCCGCCTTTTTTGCGCGTTTGATTTTTTCAAATTTGTAAATGGTGGTGTCTTTGCCGAACATATTGCCGCCGATGCGTGCGGCGAAGTTTTCCTGTAAGTAGCTTTCTGTCATTTGTTTTCCTCGTTTTCTCAACTCAAGTTTGGAATTCAACCATTCATCGACCTGTGTAGGCTGTTTCGAACGCAATTTCAAGGTTCAGAAACAAAAATCGATATGCGCATCGGGACGCCGATGCATGAGTTGCTACAACGACAGTTCTCTAACATTGCTTGCCTGTCCGTCCGGTGTGGAGTCTGCATTGTATTCGTACACAAAGAGACCGCCGTCTCCGACATACAGTGCGTCGTCATCTGTCCACTGCACCCCCAATTGAATGGTGACCCCCGAAAGCGTGCTGCAATCTGCCGCACCGTAACTGTCGAGCGTCGTTTCTGAATCACACGCGATGTGGTCGTCCAGCCACAGACTGCTGGAATAAAGCGTACCGGAATCGTCTATGGAAACCGAGAAGCTGTCCGCGATTACCGTACGTTCCATCAGCGCGTCGCTCTCCGTATAGTATGTGATGGTCGCAGGAAGAATGATTTCCATAGAACCGTTTGTGCGACAGCCGACCGGATTGGGAACCGTTGCGGATATATGCAGCGTGTCGGTGGTGTTGTCGTCCCAGTGTCCGCTTATTTGCACGGCAGTCCATATTTCCGAGATTTGCTGCATCATCGGCGTGCCGTAGGCCTCATCAATATTCACAGCGTCTTCTCCATCGTCACATCCGGTATCGGACCAATTGGCAATGACCCCCATGCTGTCCATGGCGATGCCGTCATCCAGATTCGCGTGGGTGTGCAAATCCACTTCACCGCTGCAACTGTCGCTTCCCGGTGGGCTGAAATGGTAGATCAGTTCGGTGGCTTCGTCTGTTTCAGAGTACGGGGTGTAAGTGAAGCTTTCGTTGAATTCCTCGAAAGGAACGGACATTCGAATTCGAAATGTGGGATTGGCGCCGCTGGTAGTCAGTGTTACGGTTCCGGAACTCGCAAACAGGCCGTCCGCTGTTTCAACGGTGGCGGTTCCTTGCGCAGAGACGCTGACCGTGGCGCATTCGTCCGCCTCCCATTGTGCGAGTTCCTTATCGGTTCCGGAGGCGATTCCCAATTGCGCCGATGTTTCGTCCATAACCAGTGACACTGTCACCTCGGTCTCTCCGGATTGCGGCGATAACCCCGAATTGGCAGCGTCAAGAATAAACGGTGCGGTACATGTTCCCGCTGCGTTGCCGAACAACTCCGCCGGGGATTGTTCCAGTGGGGTGACATCGGTCCATGCAATGGACGAGAATGTAAGCTCCGGGCAGTTCCACCCGTAGCCGCTGTCGTCAGCCAACCTGTTTTGCGGCTCGCCATCTGCTGAATCGCATGAAAAACAAGCGAAAGAGAGGCAAATGGCAAACGCGGTAAAAATGAATCGTTTCATTCCGGGGTTCCTTTCCGGGGTTCCAGTGAGCCGTTGAAAAATTTGTTCTTATGGCGAATATATCACTGGTAAGACAAAAGCTTCAATCCATTTTCCCTGTCCATTTTTTTATGACAATACGGTTTATGCTGCGCTGGGAGAGGCAGTGAGGCTGCGGGCCAGTTGGCTTATCTGGTGGGCGGCGGCACTCTGCGGGAAGAGTTGAACAAAGGGAACCATTTTGTTTACCGAATGTTCCACTGTGGGATCGTAAGGTACATACCCCGTGTTGTATACAGACAGATTGAGGTTCTTCATCGCGAGTTGCTGAATGGTTCGCGCAACCTGAAAATCTTTTTTCTGGCGAACTTTGTTCACAACTACTCTGACACCGTAGCTTTGCAGCTTCATGCGCATTTCGTGCTCAGTTTCTTCGCTTACCAGCCGTACGTGTTTCAGCAAGTCTTCTGTGGTCTGCATTTGCATCACATTTTTTGGGTTTTTAAACTGCTCAATCAATGAACGGATTTCCGGTTCATGCTGCCATTCCATCTGCAGACGACGATAAAGAGTGGTTTTCAGGAAACTGTATGCGTCAAGCAGCGAAGTGATTTCAGGAACAACCACAATCACGCCCATTTCACCGGTGAGAAAAAAGTCGGTGACGTTGAATGAGCTGCCGCCTCCCAAATCCAGAATTACGTAATCCGCCTGCAGTGTTTCGATGTTGTGAATGATACGAAGCTTCTGAGTAGCGGGAATGTCGGCTGCTCCGGCGATGTTGGCCGCGCCGCAGATAATTTTAGTGCCGGAATAACGGGTGGGTAATACCATCTGCTCCAGTGTCACATCGTGATTGGTGGCGAAGTTCATAATGTTCTTTTCGGAATTTTTGATTCCCAGAATAGCGTGAAGATTTGACGCGCCCAAATCCAGATCCATGGCAACAACATTGTGCCCCTGGCTTGCCAGGGTGACTGCGATGTTGGCAGCAATGATGCTTTTGCCGATTCCCCCTTTGCCTCCTGCCACTGGAATGATTGCCGGTTTATTCATCTTCAGACCTCATTCTTTTTCATGCAGCGGTGCCGACGCGGTACCGATTAGTGTTTCCATGTTTGACACCGAAAGACTTGAATCTTCAAAGTCATCTGCGGCAAAAGCCGGCTTGCTGACGATTTCATCGATGGGACTGGGCGGCGGTTCGGAACCGATTTGTTCGTAGTCGAGGAACGGGGCCACCATGCTTACCGATAATTGTTCTTTGGGTTCACCAAAGTCCAATTCACCGGATTCATCGTTGTCTTCCACAAACTGTCTGGATTGTACTTCCGATTCCCGGGAAGCTTTTTTCAGGGACTGGACTTCCTCAAGAACTTCCATCAGCTCGTCGTTTTTCGCTGAATGCCTGTTGCTGGATTTTCGAAACAGAACACCGAGAGCGACGAACACCAGAACAAATCCGCCGACAAGAATGCCGACGAGCAACCAGAATCCGTCAATTGTCGAATTGGTTTGTGGTGCAGTGGGGGGAACGAGCGCGTTCAGTTGACTGTTTTGTTCCACCGGCGACGGATTTTTTTTTACAACGGGTTTCCGCACTGAATTCGCTTGCAATGCAGAAGGTGCCTGCTTCGGTTGGGCAGTAGCGATTTTGGGTACTGCGGGTTGCTGAGACGCTTCGGAATTCAAATGGGTTTCACGCACGGCTACCGCGTCGGCCGGGAGCCCTCTGAAGTATACCCCATCTGTTCCCGCGGCTAGTTCCTGCAACAATGGGAAGTTTGCTTTCAGCCCCTCCGGAACTATCGCAATTAGTTTCATTTTTTCGCGCTGCATCGCAGGGATGAGACTATCGTGGAGGTAGCGAAGGGAATTATCCAAGTCCCACTGCCCTTTGGGCATGTCGATTTGCGCGTCTGATACCAGAAGAATAATTTTGCTTGCATCCGATCGTCCGTTTGTTTTCAGTTCGTAGTAGGCGTTTTCCAGTCCTGCAGCCACATCGGTGTACTTGGCCCGATGATTGAGTTGTTCGCGGTAGTCCGAAAACGAAAAAGCGGACTTTTCTTTGAGGGGTGCCACCAACTTGGCGCCGTGCCCCATGGCGACCACCGCAATTCGGTCTGCTTCGTTTGTAAAAGATTCATTCCAGCGGATGAACGCATCGAAGCGATCGCCCTCGCCTGTGGATTTCATGCTCCCCGATAAATCGAGAACCACAACGATATCTGCTGCGGGTATCGGGTTTGTCGCAGCGGTACCTGGATACAATCCGACAATACCGATAAACCATGCGACAGCCAGAAGTGTGTATACGTGGAATTGAGAGATTGATTTTGTGCTCATGGGTTATTCTGTCTCCCTTAAGGGTTGTTCACCAACTGGAGTAGACGGTGCTCCAATTCGTCCAGCCGATCTCGTAACAATCGGGTTTGCTGAAGTTCATTTCGATACGCTTCTTTGGCTTTTTCGAGGGCGTGCGCGGTTTGCTCCAGCTTGTTTGTCAGCTGCATGTTTTCTAATGTCAGCTCGTCTATTTCAGAACGATAAGCGTCCTGAAGCTCGGTGGGGATGTTCGGCCGGGCGTCGATCTGCTGCTGAATGTGCGCAATCCGGCGATCCATCTGTTCAATTTTTACCCGGCAACCGGGAGTGTCGTTGCGTTGCGCCAGGAAGATGGCTTCTTCGATTAGCCCCTTTGAAAGAGGACGCGATTCTGTGTTCATATCAGTTCGTTCCCTCATTGGAGACCGGATCGGCCTCCGTTGCAATAGCATTTACCTTTTCAATGGTTGACGTCCCAAGGCCGACCAATGTCTGTTTGGCTCCCTTGGGGAATTGCTGCGCAACCGGATGAGCGCCGAGCATTTCGTACAGATCCTGCTCCAGTGTGGTTTCGGTTGAATCTTCGAGCGGGTACACCGCCGATACTTCATCGGTGTCGGATTCAGCTTCCATTTCAGTCTCTTCGGTTTGCTCGTCGTCGGTCTGCTCGTCGTTGTCGCCATAGTCTTCTATGTGGTCGAGATTGTCTTCTTCGGAAAATAGCTCGCGGAGCGCAATCGGCTCCTGGTTGGCTTCCGGGTGCGCTGCCACCGGTCGCGGCGGTGCGGTAACCGCTTCATGTGTCGCCTGATGTGTTTCGTCGGATCCAGCGGACACAGTCTGTTGTTTCCAAAACAGGATATGTTCTTCTTCTGAAGCCCCTTCCAGCGAACTGCCCAGATTGATGGTGGGTGGCTCTTCTTCGTCCCATTGAGAAGGGTCTGCGGGGACCTTCGACAATGTCAGTTCATGCACCTCGGTTTCCGGTTCCAGCACGCTGGCCAAATTTCCGGGTTCACCGGGGGCAGGTTCTGTCAGTTCCAGTATCTGGGCATCGGTATCGGGGGTGGCCAGTTCAAGCGATTCTATTGCTTCTCGTTCCTCGTCGTTCAGCTGAATCTCTTCGGGTCCGCTATCGGTTGCGGCGGGCAGCTTTGCCCATGATTCATCGGCTTCATTTGCGTTGAATCCCGAACTATCAGTGGTTTGTGATTGGGAATACGCCCCGTCGCTTGCCGGGCCGGGTGGAAGTGAGTTTGCAACTTCTGCAGCGGTGGGAAAGGGCGCAGTTAACGAAATCGGACGTTCCTCTGCCGATTTTTCGAACAGAACCGGTGGTGTGATATCGGCCGCATCCAGGTCGTGAATGGAAATGGTCTCTGTGTCATCTTCTGAAATATCTGAAGTTTGAGATTCTATCAACGGCGGTGCAGGATGCTCAAAGTCGGCTTCTTCTTCTTCTTCGGAACGCATGTATTCCGTGGCAAACCCATCGTCGTAACGACTATCATACTCTTCGTCGTCCGGGACCATGGGTGCCGGTTCCATTGCCATAAGTGTCGGGGTTTCCGGTTTCAGTCGGGCCACTTGTATGGGATTGGTCATGGCAGCTGCGCCGTCGGCGATGGATTTAATTTGTTGAAGACGAGTCGCTTCCGATTCGTCGTCCATGGTGTCGCGGAACTGTTCCAGAGCCGGGAGCATCTGCTCAAGTTGCGATTCCAGTTTTTCCAGTCGCCCGGCCAGTTTTTTCATGTGGATGCTGGCATTCTCGAATAATTTTTTTCGCGATTCTACATCCATCTCGGCGCCGAGGTCGTCCACAGAATCGTAAAAAGAATCGATTTGTTCGGCCAACAGCTTTTTTTCAAATGCCGTTTGCACAAAGTTTCTCGCCAGTTCTTCATTTTGTGAATTGTTTTCGCCGTACATCTGTTTCATGGGTCACTCCGGTTTCATTCCTTATGTCGGCGGCTCCGCAAAAAAGGTAAGCGTTTGGAAAAAAAATGACCCATTGGGTTGCCTTTTCCATTTTTTGTCGCTAAGGATAGTTAGTGAGTGCTTACTTACTAACAGGGAGTCAATATGGTTCGACCCAAAAAAATATCTGATGACGAGGTTCTTGAGATTGCCAGGCAGTGTTTTCTCGAAAAAGGGCCACAGGTTTCCACGCTGGAAATAGCGAAGCGCGTCGGTCTGTCGCAACCCACTTTATTTAAGCGGTTCAAGACCAAAGAAGATTTGTTTCTGGCCGCGTTGGGCACCAAAGCGATTTTCGTGCGGGTGATGGAACTGATTTCCTGGCTGGGTACCCATCCGAGGCCAGGTGATTTTGAACCTCAGATTGAGGAATTGCTGACACGTCTGTGGAATGTGCTGATTGAAATCCTGCCACGGGTGATTGCCATGCACTCTCAGCGAAGCCGCATTTCACCGGACAAATTGATATCGCTGATGAAAAAGCCGCCCCCGGTCAGGGTGCTGGAAGGGATTATCCAATTTGTAAAACGCGCGCAACGGAATGGGCAGATTGACAATCAACTCAACGCTTCTGTATTGGCGATGAATCTGATGGGAGCCATGCAGGGGCGCGTCTTTTTTACCAGGATTTTGTCCTACGCCGACACGCTGTCTGATGATGTTTATATTCTGGAAACCGCCCGCAATTTTTGCAGGGAGATAAAAACGCAGGAGCGCTGATTATGAAGTACTATCGTTTGATACATGTGAAATTTCTGCTCGTGCTCAGTCTGATATTGGCTGCAGGAGCCGCGATGGCCGCAGACAAATCAGATGACGGCGGGCACAGCAAAACCATCCCCGGAGCCCCATGGGCATCTTTCAACGATCCCGTATTGAATGAATTGATTCATCGCGCCATTGATGAAGACTTCAGTATTCAAGTGGCTCTTTCCCGCATAGAACAAGCCGAAGCGCAGGTCGAGTTGGCAAGAGCATCACTTCTTCCAAAAGTATACGGGGAGGGCAGCTATGCCTTGAATGGCATTGGTCCGTCGTCATCTTCGGGGTCCTCGGCAGAATTAATGGAAGCGTTGCTCGGGGCGCTGGCTGCGCAAAATATCCAGATTGATGTGCCGGAGGGGACATCATCCGCTCCTGATTACTCTCAATCGTTCACGGCAAAACTGGTTGCGCAATATAATATTGATATAACCGGAAGGTATGTGAAAGCGCGTGAGGCTGCTCAAAAGGATTTGAGTGCGTCCATTGAAGATGTGCATGCACAAGCCGTCGCCATTACTTCTCTGGTTGTTCAGGCCTATTATGATGTTGTAACTGCGAAGCTGCGGGTGAAGTTGGTTGAAACGCAGATCGCCAATTATGAAAAGTTGCTTAAGTTGATTTTGGCGCAGTTTAATGTGGGTTCGTCAAACGCGCTGGAGGTGCTGCAGCAACGCGCCCAACTGGAGGCAAAGAAAGCGCAGCTGCCGCTGGTGAATATCATTGTAGAGAGTGGCAAAGTCCAATTGGCATCCCTGGTTGGTGATACTGTAGAGTCGCTCCCTGAAATTGATGCTACCCTTCCGTTTGTGACATCCCCGTTGGAGGTACCGGATACTACGGTGTTGACGCGTCATTTGCAGGAAAATTTGCCTCAGTTGAAAGCGCAGCAAATACGTATAACTGCTTTGAAAGATCGTGAGGTCAGTGCCAGGAGAGCGCTCCTGCCGACATTGGGTGTTTTTGGAAATGTGGGGTATCAATGGATTCGCATGGATGGAGGGGATTCCAGTGATGGTGATGTATGGGGGCTGGGGGCGACGCTAACGGTTCCGATTTATATGGGGGGGGCCAACCATGCATCGCTGAAGCAGGCGAGGGCGGCAACATTGGGTGCACAATACAGCTATGAGAATGCACAACGTCAGTCAGTATCGGCGGTGCTGCTGGCAAAGGAGCGTGAGGACGCGCAACGTGCGTACGTGCAGGCGTTGGAAATTCAAACACAGGTCACTGAACAAACCGTAACGGAGGCGACCAAACGGTACGTTGCCGGATTGTCCACGTATCTGAATGTGCTCAGTGCGAATGATGCATTGCAGCTGAACGAACTGAATTTGTTACAGGCGAAACGAGATTTATTGAACGCAAGAATCAGTCTCTTGGAAGCACTGGGTGGTGCCTGGACCCGTGAACTCGTTGCAGACCAGACGGAGTAGAAAATGAAAGCGCTGATATTCAAAGTGATTTTACCGTTAATTATCGTGGGAATCGGTGTTGCCGCATTGATTCAATTGAAAGGCAAAGTAAAAAAGGCGGAGCACGTGGAGCCTCAGGAGCGAGTGCTCATGGTTGAAACCGAGACGGTTTCACTGCAGAGTCTGCCGATGAAAGTTACGGCGAGTGGGTCGGTGCGCGCCGCGAAGCAGATTGTGTTGACACCGGAAGTGACCGGGCGCATCACGTACATTTCGCCCAATCTCATCCCCGGCAGCCGATTCGCAGCGGGCGAGCTGATCGCGAGAATTGATAAACGCGATTACAAGTTGGCGCTGGAACAGCAAGTCGGTCAAGTGGAGCAAGCCAAGTTAAACCTGACGGTGGAGCAGAGTCGCGGGCAGGTGGCCAAAGAGGAATGGGCATTGCTTACCGGAGGTTCACCTTCCCAGGATGATAACCAGGCATCTCTCGCGCTTCGCAAACCGTATCTGGAGGAAGCCAGACAGGCGGAACAATCGGCGCGCAGTGGGTTGGACCGCGCCAAGCTGAATTTGAAGAAGACGGTTATTAAAGCGCCTTTTGATGCGCTGGTACTGGAAAAGGGAGTAGACATTGGGCAAGTGGTCGGCCCCAGTTCTCAGGTTGTGTCTCTAATGGGGACAGAGGAGTTGTGGGTGGATGTATCGGTGCCCGTGGAGCAACTAAGTTCCATTCAGATTCCCGGCTTCAACAGCGATACCGGTTCGCCGGCAACTGTTATTCAGAAGGTGGGGGGGGACCGCAGCGTGCTGCGTACCGGTACGGTTATTCGATTGCAGGGGCAATTAGATAGCCGTAATCGAACGGCCACATTGCTGGTGTCGGTTCCGAATCCGTTTGACGCCAAGGATGGGGCATTGCCCCTGCTGGCAGGTGCATATGTGGAAGTGGAGATTCACGGTGATGTGATGACTGATGTGGTGCGCATTCCCCGTGGTGCATTGCGAGAAGGAGTATATGTATGGTTGGCGACAAAAGACAACCGCATGAAGCGGCGGGATGTGGTCGTGGGGTGGCGGGAGCCTGAAAATGTGATCGTGACTTCCGGTTTGGCTGGAGGCGATGAAATTATCACCAGCCCGGTTTCGTTTCCGCTGGACGGGATGCGTATTCATCGTGTTGATGAGAAGGTTGTGTCATCCGCAAAGTTGCCCGACACAGATCACGACAAATCAAAACGTTCTATCGATGGTGCGACTACCGCGACGTCTGATACGGAGAAATAGCCATGGTCAAGGATGTCGCAAATAATTTGAAAAAAGGCGCCATCGGATGGATGGCGCACAACTCGGTTGCCGCGAATCTGCTGATGGTGGTGATTATCCTTGGTGGAATCATCGGTGTGGTGAAAAGCAAACAAGAGGTGTTTCCTGAATTTTCGCTAGACACCATTCAGGTGCAGGTGCCGTATCCCGGTGCGAGCCCGGAAGAAACAGAACAGGGCATTGTGCTGGCAATTGAGGAGGCCGTGCGGGGGTTGGATGGTGTGAAGCGGGTGACGTCTACAGCGGCCGAAGGTTCGGGAATGGTCACGGTGGAGTTGCTGTCAGGGGAGAACCCTGATGCGGTGCTGGCCGATGTAAAGAATGCGGTTGATCGAATTACGTCATTTCCGGAGGAAGCGGAGCGTCCGCTGGTCAAACTGCTGGCTCCCAAGGCAAGAGTGATATCGCTGGTTATTGCGGCCGATCGCGACTTGAAAGAACTGCATGAAGTTGCGGAAATGGCGAGAAATGATCTGTTGGGGTATCCGGAAATAACACAGGTTGAAATCGAGGGGGTACCTTCGCTCGAAGTGAGTATTGAAATTCCGCAGGAAACACTTGAATCGTACGGGCTCACATTGGAGCAGGTGGCAGCAGCGGTGAAGGCGGCGTCTGTGGAGCTGCCGGGGGGATCGGTAAAAACCTCTGCCGGTGAAGTGTTGGTGCGCGTGACCGATCGAAAGCGGTCCGGTCATGAGTTTGAAGATGTTATTCTTCGAAGTAGTTTGAGCGGGTCGAAAGTACGCCTCGGCGATATCGCCAAGATTCGGGATGGTTTTGTTGAAACCGACATGGCGTCGTTTTTTAATGGAAAACGGGCAGTGCGGGTTACGGCCTACCGGGTGGGGGATGAAACGCCCACAGAGATTTCAGATGTGGTCCACAAATACAAAGAAGTGGTTCAGAAAAAACTGCCCGACGGGTTCGAACTGGTGCTTTGGCAGGACGACTCGGAACTGCTGACTGGGCGTATTGAGCTTCTCAACAAGAATGCCGCGTACGGCGGTGCATTGGTGGTGTTGTTGCTGGCGCTCATTCTGCGCTTGCGACTGGCACTCTGGGTATCGGTGGGAATTCCGATTTCTTTTTTTGGTGCATTTTTTCTGATGCCCGGGTTCGACGCGTCTATCAATATGATCACACTGTTCGCCTTTATTGTCACATTGGGTATGGTTGTGGACGACGCTATTGTTGTTGGTGAAAATATTTTTCACAAGATGCAGCAAGGGGTGCCGAAACTGCAGGCTGCGGTGGAGGGGGCCCGTGAGATGGCAATGCCCATCACGTTTTCCATTTTGACAACGATGGTGACTTTTGCCCCCATGTTGTTTGTGCCGGGTATCATGGGGAAAATCTTTTACCTCATTCCGCTGGTGGTTATTCTGGTGCTGGGTTTCTCACTCTTTGAATCGTTTTTTATTCTGCCTGCACACCTGGCACATTCCACCGGAAAAGACGGCGAAAAGCGAACCGGTTTTTTTTCGCGAATGCAGGCGCACATTTCTGACGGGTTGGATTGGTTTATTCAAAATGCGTACCGACGGCTGCTGGAGCGAACCGTGAAATACCGCTTTGTCACCGTGGCAATTGGAATCTCGGTTTTATTGGTTAGTGTGGGGTTGGTTGCCGGTGGCTTTGTGCCGTTTAAATTCTTTCCGCAGCTGGAAGGCGATCTGGTAACGGTAACCGCCGAGTTGCCCTATGGGACACCTGTTGCAGAAACCATCAAGGTGCAGAAAATATTGGAGGAATGTGCCTATGAAGCGATTGACAAACATGGCGGCAAAAAAATCTTGCGCGGCATGTTTACCAACCTCGGTTCGGGGGCGACGGTCAGCCGCGGGCCCCATGCCGGGAGCGGCGGGTCAGGGGGAAGTCACCTGGTGACGATTGAGTTGAACCTGGTACCCAGCGATGACCGGAGCGTGGGATCTGAGCGTATTCGGGCGGATTGGGAAGCGCTGCTGCCGCAGATGGCAGGCCTGAAATCGTTGACATTCAAGTCTCAGGCAGGCCCCAGTGCGGGAGCAGCGGTTGATGTGAAGCTGATAAGTGATGACGTGACAGTGCTGCAGACTGCATCGAACACCCTGGCAGATGAACTGCGCGGTTTTTCTGAGTTGGTAGACATCGAGACCAGTTACTCGGAGGGAAAAAAACAGGTTGACTACAAATTGTTGCCGAAGGCGCGTTCCCTTGGGCTCACATCGTTCGAAATTGCGAGGCAGATTCGCAGCGCATTTTACGGCACAGAAGCACTTCGTGAGCAAAGAGGGCGAAACGAATTGAAAGTGATGGTCCGTTATCCCGAAAGTGAACGCCGATCAGAGTTCAATATTGAGAATATGCTGATTCGAACGGCGGAGGGTGGTCAGGTCCCGTTGGAATATGTAGCCCAGGCGAATCGTAACATGGCACCCACATCGATTCAGCGGGAGGATGGAAAGCGCGTTGTGAACGTCAGTGCGGAACTGGCTGCCGGCGTTTCAACCCCCGACAAAGTGTTGAAGAGTCTGACGAACGAAATTCTTCCGGAATTGCTCAAGCAGTACCCAGGGCTCACCTATGAAATGGCTGGAGAACAACGGGAGCAAAAAGAGGCATTTGCCGCGCTGGGGGCGAACTTCCTGATCGCGCTGGCGGTGATGTTTGCGCTTATTGCGATTCCTTTCAGGAGCTATGTCCAGCCGCTGATTATCATGGTTGCCATTCCGTTCGGTTTTGTCGGTGCCATTTTCGGTCATCTGGTGATGGGATATAATCTCAGTTTTATCAGCATACTCGGTATCGTTGCCCTCGCGGGCGTGGTGGTGAACGATTCTCTGGTGTTGATTGATGCGGCAAATAATAAGCGACGGGAAGGGGATACGGCGCTGGGGGCGATTTTGTATGGGGGAACTCGACGGTTCCGTCCGATTCTACTCACATCGCTGACTACTTTCCTTGGTCTGGCACCGATGATTGCCGAATCGTCTCTGCAGGCGCGTTTTCTGATTCCCATGGCTATCAGCCTTGGTTTCGGTGTGTTGTTTTCGACCGTGATCACGTTGCTGCTGGTTCCCGCTTTGTACATGCTGATCGACGATATCTCTCGCAACATCAAGCGCTTCGTACATTGGGTAAACAGCTGAATCAATTATCACAGTGAACTTCGTTTTTTCCTGTTAAGTGTAACGTCTCTCGTTTGAATGTACTGCTTTGTAGATTACATCACACGTTTTCCGTTCACATAAAATCCGGCAGGGATGTGGGGACGGTCCGTTTTTTTTTCTTTAATGTCCCCTTCAATAGTCACTGTTTTTTCGGGTAATGACCCATATGAACCTTTGACGATGGCATATTCGCCGCCTTTAATGGTTCCGCTCTGTCCGGTGATGGTCAGACGGTCGGCGCCTTCAATGCCTACTTTGGCGCCGTTTATCGTTCCCCCCGAAATTTTGATTTCTGAGTATTCCGGAACCTGAATTGCCGTCTGTCCGGTGACTGTTCCGCCCGTCAATTTGATAGTGCCTCGTTTTTCGAATTGAATACCGAACTGAACGCCTTCAATGGCTCCTCCTTCAATGGTGACGTCATTCCCCCCGAAGTCTCCCAATGAACGCACAGCGGTTTGCCCCCGTATTTTTCCGCTTTCCATTTCCAGTTTCAATGTTTGATTTCCGAGTATGCCCACGTCCGTTCCGATGATTTCTCCACCTTCCATTTCAACGGTAATGCTGTTGTCATTGCCTTCGATGGCGGTTTTACCGGCAATCACGCCACCTTCCATTTTCACTTTTCCGTTGGTGGCCAACGACAATCCGATGTTTTCGCCGAGCAATTTTCCGCTGACCATGGTGAGCTCAAAATTTGAATCGGCTTCAACCCCCACGTCGCCTTTCAACACTGCGTTTTCCATTTTCAACCTTCCGTTGTATTGGAGGTCGAGTACCGTGCCGTCCGACTCAATCGCGCTTCCGTCCAACATTTCCACGTGAATGTTGTGTTCTCCCTTGATTGCGGATTTTCCGCCGCGGATGAGGCTTTTCCCTTCAAGAACAAATGTGCCGTTATTGCCCATTTCAAACGCATACTTGTCGCCGATAATCCGGCTGTTCGTAAGTGTAAATTCGACATTTTGACCGCCTTTGAAAACAGTGCCTTGGGTAGAAACAATTTCGCTGTTTTCAGAAATGCGAATTTTGGGGTTGAGCGGCAGTTCAAATGTATTGTCGCTGGTTTCAATACGACTGTTCACAATTTCGATTTCAATATTCGGCTGCGTAGCAACAAGCAGCTTGTCCGCTTTTATATTGCAGTCTCGAATGAATACTTTGGTGTTCACACCGGTTGCTTTGATCGCAACACCGGGAATGGTTTCGGTTCTTCCCTCAAGGGTAATGGTTTCGTTCAGGCCGGTAGTCGCAGGCAAGCCGGTATCAAATAGGCCGGTCGAAAACGCGAATGCCAAAAATGCGCCGGCCAGAACGAATAGGACAAGAACGATGATGAGACATCCGGGGCCTGATTTTTGGGCGGAAGCGGGTTGGCGCGGCGTAGGTGCGGGATGGTTCACCCTGGGTTGCGCGACAGTTTTAGGTTTTATGTAGGTTTCAAATCCGCAGAATTCACATTTTTTTGTTTTCGCGTCTGCCGGATGACTCAACAACGCGTTGCAATTGGGACATTTTATTGTATTCATAAGTAGTACACGTATCACCGGAAATAATTAAGATCAATCGTGGGCGCAGACAAAATTCGATGCGGAATGCGCTGCGGAGTGAACCGATTCTGTTTGCAAATAAGCAGGAATCAGCTGGTGTGAAACAGGCTTCTACAGTGTGGGTGAAAAGGGAAAAAAAATTTTTTGTTTGAATATCCCGGACATACAATTACAATGCAATTTCGTCCTCTTGTTGTAAAAGCGGATGCGGAAAAAAACGATGGCAAAACTTGAAACGTTCAATACTGACGAAATCGTCAATAATGACCCCAATCGACGCAGTTCAAATCGTGTGCGCGCGACTTTTCAAGTCCGATACAAAACATTGGACAGTCTGGTCTCCGCGTACACCGAGAATATCTCGAAGGGCGGTATTTATGTTCGAACGAGTAAATTGCTGCCGCTGAACACCGTTGTTCGCATCAAACTGGTCATGCCGCACGATGGGCCTGAAATTGAGTGTATCGGACAGGTTGCCCGAGTTCACAAGCAAGACGAAAAATCAGATATTCCGACTGGCATGGCAATTGTGTTTCGAGATATGTCTGCGGAACATCGGGCGTTTATAGAAGATTACATTTCGGACCTGACGACACAAAAAATAATGGTGCAGCGGGAGGAAACCTTTGTTCCGCTTTCGATTGTTGTGGTGGACGATGATCGAACCGTTCGGGAACGAGCTTCGAAAGCGTTGATTTCGAAGGGGCATACGGTGCGGACCGCGGAAGACGGCTTGTCAGGACTGGCCACGTGTTTACAGGAACCGCCGGATTTGATTTTATCAGACGTTCAGATGCCCAAAATGGATGGATGGAACTTTTTGAAAACCATTCGCGCCCGAGCGTCGCTGAACAACACGCTGGTCGTTTTTCAAACGTCGTTGCGCGACGAGAAAGACCGGTTGCTTGGGTATCAGCTGGGGGTGGATGACTACATTGCGAAGCCGTACACCACTACAGAATTGCTGGTTCGCATTAATCGACTCGTCAACCGCACTCGGAAGAACAATCCGTCTCAGAGAGGTTCTAAGGCGCTTCGCGGTGATTTGGAGCAAGTGAGTTTGCCTACGGTTCTCTCGTTGCTCGAAATGGATCAGAAGACCGGTATCTGTGTGATTGTGGGCCCAACGCTTTGTCGTTTGTATATTCGTAAGGGGCGCCCCCTTGATATTGAGATGGAGGGTGCAACAAAGAGCGTTTCGCATGTCGATATGATGGTGAAAATTCTTTCGTGGACCACCGGACAATTCGAATTTTCGCCCCAGGAAGTTCATTCCACTGATAAAATCAAAATGTCTATGCAAGGGCTGCTGATGGAGTCGGCTCGCGTTTCAGATGAGCAATAGCCCGTTTCACCATCTACGCAAGGAATTCATCCCGTTGATTGGTAACTGAAGCATTTTGTGTAAACAGTTTCGCCCTTTTTTTGACCTTCATCGAACAATCTGCGTATGGTGAAAGTAAATTCGGTTTCTATTATCCGTTTTCAGGGAGGCATCATAATGCGACAAAGGGGCAGAGAAAGACGCGTTCACATCTGCTTTGTAACTCACAACAGAGAATACCACGTGAAAGCCGGCGTGTGTATGGCTGTTCGTGATCGAAAAAGCTCAGTGTGGATAGCGGGGCATCGCGCCATTGGTATGCGTTTGCGGCCCGTTCCTCCACGTACGCCGTATATCGGTCGAACGCTGGAGTTCTACAGTGCCGAAAAGAGGACGCTGGTCCAGACCTCTGCGGTTGTAGATATTATTCGACCCAATAAAAATCAGGTGGACTTCTATGGATTTGTTCACGGATTTGTTCCCGAAGATGAAAAGGCGGTCGGATAGGTTATCCAGCGGTCAATCGTTTCAAGCTCGAAATTAACTCGTCATACTCCATCTCGATATCAAATTCACTGGCCAGCTGTTGAATCTGTGCAATGTATTTTTCGTGAAGCTGTTCCATTTGTACAGCGTTCATTTCGCACAGGAATATGCGACACCCCAGCATGCGACCGTCCCGCGCCGTGCACTGATGTTGATGGAGATATGGGCAGATACCGTCGTGCACAATGGATTTCTGACCGGCGGTTTCAATCAGATACGCCAGCTCGATGGTGGTTGCCCACAGTTGGTGATCGTAGTCTGAGAAATTGCAGCATCTCCCACAACGATGACAAGGAATGCCCAACTGGGCTTGCTCTTCTGCGAGCGCCAGGTAAATGGTTTCAAGCGCTTTTTTCAGCGCCGGTTGTAGTTCAGGCAAAGGGGAGGGTGCCTTCAAATGACCCATTTTGAAAACGGACTATTTCGCGCGTGCGATGGTTGCTTCGAGCTCTTTAATGCCGTCTTCGGTCAGTGTAGTCAGTTGCCCGGCTTCCAAGGCCGTTTTCAGCTGATCCATAGTGAAATATTTCGGCTGAACCCGGCTCAATTCCGGAATCGATGCGTATACGTTGCCGTGACGATCGATGGAATGAACACCGTCGGGAAATTTGATTTCAGTACCGCCACCGCGTTGTTGTTTTGAGCTCACACCGCGATTCATTTTTTCTGCTTTTGCCATATTGTCCTCTCTATTTTTTCAAATAGTTCATTATTGAACAAGTTTTCAAGCGGAGCTTATACAGGTTGATGCGTTTTGTTTCAAGAGATGACTGCTTTTTTTATCTTTTTCGCACGGTGGCCCGGCGATTCAGTGTATTCTTTGGTCGAAAGGTGAGTGATCCGATGGAACCATTGACATTTGATGAAAATAAAAAGGTTATTCTACCGCAGCCCGACGAAATTCCCGACAATATTCGTGAAACCGCCGCCGGCGCATATATAATGATGTTTGCGGCGCAGTATCTGCCTCTCCCGCTCATCAACCTGATTGCTGCGCTGATTTATTATCTCGTGTGTCGCAAACGGGAGCGTTTCGTTGCGTTTCACGCGTACCAGTCGTTTATTTCTCAAATTCCGACCAGTCTGGCGCTTTGGGGTGGGTTGGCCTGGCTGATTGTGGAGCTGGCTCGTCGCCCGGCGGAGTATTGGGACAGTTTTTTTTCAACAAGTGTGCTGGTTGTTCTCAGTGTGATTTTACTTTGGAATCTTATCTACACAATATTGTCTCTTATCGCATACCGTCGTGCGCGAACCGGGCGTTTTTATTATTTACCCTTGTTCGGAAAACATTCGTTTAACCGATATTACGGACCGAATGCGGTACATTATGATAATCACGAAAAGATACGTCCGGTAAATCGCCCACCAGCATAGGACGTATAGGACCCATAGGACGTATGTTATACGACTTATTTCTTGCCGACGGTTTCTTTGGCAACCATGATTTGACCGGCGTCGATGGCTTTCTGGTAGCCGGCTTCGCCTCCGGGGCTGTTTTTGGCAATTGAGGCTTTGGCGGGACGACGGGTGTATTTTTTCGCCAACGCGTCCAGGTTGCCCGGGTCGACCTTTTTCGCGCGATATTTGTCACTGGGTTTGTCAATGTTGCCCACGGCAATACCGGCAAGCGTGAAATCTGCACTGTAGAGCAGGTCTGTTTCTACCACGCACCACCAACCTTTGTTCCAACCACCTTCCGGTTCAAATCCTCCGTCCCAGAGTTCTTCCTGTTTCCAGTGCCACATCTGGTGGGGTTTTCCACCAACGCGTGTGGGTTCCTGGTTGTCCCAAAGCAATGCTTTTGCGGGCATATCCGGAGCCAGTGCGGGAAGGTCGGTGTAGTTCGGACCACCCAGGGCGAAGCCGGGTGCCGGAGGAATATCTAAAGCGTCTGCGTAGGGACCCCATTCCAGGTGATAGAACTTGGTGGGGGCTTTGCTGCCCACGCCTGTGGCCAGGGAGTACCCATTGGGGTTGCGTCCCATCAGATAGTGCCAGTTGTCACGTGCGGCTTCCATATATTTCTTTTCGCCGGTGAGTTTGGCGGCCATGGCCAGCATGTGGACCTTTTCTGCGGTATTGGCACCGAAGCCCCAATAATATTCCCATTCCACAGCAACCACTTTGTGAGCGTCTTTTTCCCAGCGGGGAATAAGCCACTCGTCGGCGCATTGAATGATTTTCTTTTTCGCGAATTCCTGAACCTCTTTGGGAGATCCGTCATCGAAAGCGAGTTCTATCAGACCATAGCGAGATACATTTGGCCATGAACCGGTGGTGATGGCTTTCACATCGAGCACTTGGTCGAATTTGTCAATTTTGTACATACCGAGGATAGTGGCCAATGCGTCTTTGTCGCGGAACCGGACCCACATTTCAACGGCTGCCGCCCAACGAGCTCCGATATCGTTGTAAAGGTATTCGCCGGTTTCTTCGTTGATTACCTGTGCGCGTTCGCCCTTGTCGTGGCTGACGCGGTCATCCCAACCCGGCTGAGGGCTGTCCAGCGGATTCCAGCGCATCTGTTCGGGATGTTTTTTCATCCATTCCCACCCCAGTTTGGCAGCTTCTTCGTATTTTTTCGCCATTTCAGCATATGCGGGGAAATCTTTGTAAATGACCGAAGCCATCGCGAGCACGGAGACCGCCTTGGCGGTGGAAGACGTACTTTCAGGACGAATCCAGCGAACGGTCTTATCTTCGTCTGCAGGCATTGGACCGGTCCATGTGGCAACGGCTTCAGAGTGGCGGAAACCGCCGTCTTTCTGCTGCAAAGACATAATCCAGTCAAGCGCCCAGGTGGTTTCATCGAGAATATCGGGAACGTTGTTTCCGGACTCCGGAATATTCTGCTCGTTGTCCTTAAAGAGCTCAGGCGCCAGGTTGTAGGCAATCAACAGGATTTGCGCTGAGATGCCGGTAGAATCGATGTACATATCGAAATTGCCCGCATCGAACCAACCCTTTTTCAGTTGTTCTCCCGGCCACCATTTCTTGTCAGCGCTGTCCTTCCAGTTTTCTTTTTTCTCGGGATAGTACTGCCAGTCCCAGCCCACATCGTCATGCGCATGAGAAACATTTTCGCGAATATAGCTGTGGCCGTTCCATTTTGCGTAAGGATCCACGATGTTCGTGCGAGTACGTTGGTAGTAAAAACTTTTTACCAGCGTTTGCACCGCATGGCTCTGAACCTTCCAGTAGTCGTCAACCACAAACGGATCGCTTTTATACCATTCGTTTTTCATCTCGGCGGCTTCTACAGTGTACGTGCCTTTGGTTTTCAGTTCGGAGATGTCAACCTGCCAAACCTGATCCTTGCTGGCGGGGTCGAGGCCGAACTCTTTGATTTGGCTGTCTTTGACGGTCATCACAACTTTTCCGGAGGCGTCTTTCACAACCGCGCCTTTGGGGTCAACATTGAAAATGACCATTTTGCTCCAGTCTGTTGCGTATCCGACCGTATTCACTTTGATGACGGGAACGTTGACGCCGGGTTGGGCGGGATTGGTTTTGGCAACCGTCTCCACATTTCCAAGGTCAACCGTTGCAACAGAGGCTTGCTGGTTCTGCTGGGGCGGTGCGGAGGTTCCGCATGCACCGACGAGCATGGCAACGAGGCCGAGTTTTAAAACGTTTTTCATTTTTCTCATGGGACTTCCTTCTCTTTAGTAAAGATGTCTTTCCTCAAATTTAAAAAATTGGCTTAAATTTATGCGCACATTACTAGCATTATGAGAGTAGGTCAAACCTTGAATAAGGGCTCAACGGATTTAACATCTCGGCTCCTGAATTACCGATCTGATTTTGTTCTAGTAATTGTCGGCAGACGAATTAAAGCGGGTAGCTATACGCAGAAAAATGCGAAATAATTTCGCTATTTTCTGATTTCCAGTTCTTTTTGAAGATGGTTTTTTACCGATTCAATCGGCACCTCCCGTCGGTGGAAAATACCCGCCGCCAGTGCGGATTCAACATCGGTTTGGTTGAACACCTCAGAAAAATGTTCCACCTTCCCGGCGCCGCTGGAAGCGATCACCGGGATGTTTACAGCGGATTTGACTGCTGCAATCAATTCGATGTCAAACCCCGAATTGGTTCCATCTTTGTCGATACAATTCAGCAATATTTCTCCGGCGCCCAGTTCCTCTGTAACTCGGGCGAGGGTAACCGCGTCGATGGGCGCTCCTTCTCGGCCGCCTTTCACTGTGCATTCGTACCAGCAGTACCGTTCTCCGTTCGGACCGGGAAATTCTGTCTCGATGACTCGGTGCGGAACATCTTCGGGGGCGCGCACATATACCCGCCGCGGATCAACCGAGATGACAACCGCCTGCGAACCATACACCTCAGAGATGGTTTCAATCGGACTGGTACCGGTTTTTTTACCGGTTTTTATATACTCGATCGCGACATACACCGCGTCACTACCGATAGATACTTTGTCGGCGCCGGAGCGAAAATATTCGGACGCTACTTCAAGGGCCGAGTAAGTGCGTCCGTTTTCGTCGGTATAATTTCGGATACCTCCTCCAATGGTGAGGGGAACAAACACATTTTTGGAGGTTTGTTTGAGCACTTCGAGCATCGGCATGTCTTTTAATGGGAAATCTCGAAACCCGGTGATGTTCAGGAACGTGATTTCGTCGGCCCCCTCCGCATAATAGCGTTCCGCCAATTCCACCGGCGCACCGAGATTTCGGACCGCGCCCGCTTCCCGCACATCGTACTGATCCCCCTTGGTCACCACCAGGTCTCCGTCATCGTTGCTCCGAACATCGAGACACGCGATAATGCGCTTGGCCAGCCGAGTAGCGCCGGTCAACGGTTTTCGCGGCAGTGCCGGCGAGGTGTTCTCAATGAAATTTTTCAACACCTGCAATCCGACTGCACCGCTTTTCTCAGGGTGAAACTGGGTACCGATCACGTTGCCCCGCTGCAGTGCACTCACAAAATTCCGACCGTAGTCTGTTCGCGTGAGCACAACCTCCTCATCTTGCGGATCCACATAAAACGAGTGTACGAAATAAAATTTTTCATCACCGGACAAACCGCTGAACAGAATGGATTTCTGCTCGGGGACAATTCCGTTCCAGCCGATGTGGGGCACAGCTAAATCCACGTCAAATCGTTTCACCGTGCCTTTAAAGAGGCCGAGTCCGTTTACGCCGGGACTTTCCTCGCTTCCCTCGAGAAGTGCCTGCATTCCGAGACATATACCCAAAAACGGTCGATTGGCGCTCAGATATTCACGCAACGGTGCGACAAAGCCGCGCTCCTCGAGAATTCGCATCATGCTGCCGAACGAGCCGACTCCGGGAAAGATGAGCCTCTCCGCGTTTGCAATGTCTTGCGGATGTGAAACCATTTTTACGTCATGCCCCAGTTTGGTGATGGAGTTGATAACACTTCGAACATTTCCTGCGCCGTAATCGAGTAGAGTAATCATGGTTCGCTCCCAACAGTTAAAAGCCATAGTCGCTGAGCTTTTATTAATCGTCAAACCCTGATTGTAAAGGGGAATTGGGAATGAATTGAAAAATGCACAAAAATGTGCCTTTACGCGTGCTGTGTTTTCAGGACAACGTTACGAGGGACTCAGCGGCCTGAGCTTGTACTTTCACGTTTTCAATAATATCCGGTACCTGTTGCAGTGAGAGATGAAACTCTTCAAATGCGGACTCGTCAAATTCTGTGGCGATACGCGTTTCCAAGCGGGAAATCCCCAGATTGTTGCAAACGAAATCCGCCAGATGCACCAGGCGGCAGAGTGTTTGCGATGAGTCCGGCGCTTGCGACGGCGTGTGGTGAAATCGAATGGGGTCGTACAGAACTTCGGGGAGGTTCCAATTTTTCGCCAGGGCTTCTCCCGCTTCCGGATGGTTTATACCGAACTGTTCGGTTTCGTTCTCGATGCTGATGCCGCCTGCGTTGATTTGCTTGTTGTATTCCAAAGTGAACTCGTGCTCGAATAAATGAAACAGCACAATTACGCCGATGTCGTGAAGCAGGCACGCCAGGTATGCCGCATCTTTCTGTTCGTCGTTCAGGGAATGTGTTCCCAGCTCCAGGATAGAACGACTGGTGAGCGCCACAGCGATGGAATGGGTCCAGAAAAATTGGGGAACCATGCCGCCGAACGAACGATATCGATCAACCAGCGCGGTGGTGATTGCCAATCGTCTGGTTTCCACCAACCCCAATCGATTGATCGCTTGCGAAATAGAGGATATGGGTTTCGTGCGAGAATAATAGGCCGAATTCACCGCCTTCAAAAACCGCGCCGCCAACGATGGGTCATCTTCAACAATCGCAGCCAATTTTGAGATGTCGGGCGTATCATTGGACATCTCGTTCTGAAATCGCAACAGTACATCCGGAAATGACGGAAGGGTTTCAATTCGCGCAATCGCGGCGAGCATTTCAGTTCTGTCCATGACATTACCCCTTCAGTTGATAGTAAGTGCTTATCCCGAGCTTGATACTTTTAAAATTGTCGGTGTATCGTATCGGCGTTTCGGACGCCCCCAGAAGCAGGTATCCGCCCGGGTTCAGACTACTTTCCATTTTTCGGAACAGCTCGCGTTTAAAATCGTCTGCAAAATAAATGATGACATTTCGAAGGCAGATCATATCGAATTTTCCGAGGGAGCGAAACGTTTCCTGAAGATTGAAATGGCGAAACCGGGTCAGCTTTTTGCATTCGGGATTTATTTCCCATACCCGTCCGCGGTGTGTGAAATAGCGGGTTTTTAATTGATCCCACGGGGGGATGAAGCCGCGTGTCATTGATATTTCATCGTAGTTTCCGGAAATAGCCACATAGAGTGCCGAGGTGGAAATATCTGTACCGACAATTTCAATGTTTTGAAGCAGTGATGGGTGACGCTGCAATCGGGCGTACTCGTGAATAAGCATAGAAATGGAGTAGGCCTCCTGGCCGGTGGACGATGCGGCCGACCAGATGCGAGGTGACATGTTAGATTCTGTGATTTGAGATGCCCACGTTGGGAGGATATGTTCGCTGAATGCTTGCCACGGATGATTGTCGCGAAACCAGAGGGTTTCATTGGTGGTCATCGCATTCACGATTTTTTCCTGAAGCCCGTTCACCTTTCCACTGTGAATCAGTTGACTGAATTCGGTGAAATTATTGCATCGATGCTCGGCAACCAGTTTTGACAACCGGCTTTCAAACAGGTATTTTTGAGTATTTCGCAATGCGATTCCACAGTGTGTTTCGATGTACTCTTTAAGAATGAGAAATTCTTTGTCTGTGATTTTAATTTTCATTCCATCGTATCCACACCGTGCATTATCAAAAATAACGTCCGCAACGGATTTTTTTTAAGGCGTTCGTTACCGTGTGTCGAGCGAATCTTTTTTTGGAATTTATCGTTTTGGCAAGGCTGTGTGCTTAACCCTTTTGCGATTGGGACGTTACTCTTTCAGTACGTATCAGACGGGGCAGGATTCCAGTACGGAGCTCATATATGAACACAAATGTAAAAAAAGGACGAACCGCGGATTTCGCACAGGGGCAATATACCATCAACGAAGAACAGTTGATGGATATCTCCGGTGGAGACAAAAACAGTCTTCACGTCGCTATGAAGGTGAAGCAGATTCTGGATTCAGATAACTATGAGCCGCCGATTCTGCCGGAAGTGGCCTTGTCCCTGACGCAGTTGGCGAATCGGCCGGATGTGGATTTCCCTCAGGTGGAGCGAGTGGTTTCCAAAGACCCTCTGGTCGCGGCAAAGATTGTCGCGGTGGCCAATTCGGCGTTCTATAGCCGAGGACAACCGGTTCGTTCATTGGGGTTGGCCATTGCGCGTCTGGGGCTTTCCGCAGTGCGCGATGTGGCGTTTCAGGTGGTTGCGCAGACAACCATTTTCAAAGTGAGCGGTTATGCGGCGCGAATGCGTGAACTGTATTCTGCAGCGCAACTGGCCGGCGTTTTGGCGCGGGAAATTTGCATCCGGTTGAAGTTTGAATCCGAAATGGCCTATCTCTGTGGGCTCCTGCACGATATGGGAGAGGCGATTATTCTGGGAATCATTGCCGGTGAATGCAAAAAGGAGCGACGAGAATTGTATTCTCTTGAAAATCTGCAGGCGGCCATTGATGTACTTCACTCGCAGGTGGGGGCACGAATCTGCGAAAGCTGGGGGCTGCCCAAAGTGTTGGCAGATGCAATTCTGTTTCATCATCGGGTGAATGAGTACAAAGACGAAATGAGCATGGCCACGGTAATTGCGGTGACCGATGTGTTGCTTCGTCATGTCGGGGCGGGGGTGCCGCAGAAAAAGGCCGACCCCATGTCGGATGCGATTTTCTATCGCTTGAATTTAACGCCGAACCAGGTAACTGAACTGATTGCGTTTGCCGAAGAAGCGGTGAACAGCGATGAGATTGCGTAGCACCGGCAACATTACTTGCTGTCAGCTGCGGTCAGCGACTTTTCCATTTCCATAAATTGGGTATTCAATTGCGCATCGGTGGGACCGGCGTCTCCCGTTTTTAGTGCGCCGACAACAAATCCGTTGATTTTTTTCACTGCCAAAACGTCTTCTGACTTTTTCAGGACGTCTACCGTTTCTTGCACCGTCGCATTTTCGGCAGCGGTTTCCGACATGAAGAGCTGCCATTGCGCCGCATCGGTTTGATATCGGCAGGAAAACGCGCGGATGTTTTTTTCTCCCACTGAGAAACTGTAGTGAAACGCGAGGCTGCGTTTCAACTGAAAATCAGCTGGAAAGCGGGTTAGAATTGTTTTTTCCACGTCTTCGCCATTGGGAATAGCATCGTAAATCGCTTTGCCGATTGCCGGGACGGCCTCATCAGATAACTTGGTGATACTTTCAATCGTGGCTTCCGGATTTTCATCGAGAAGCGTCAGATGAACCAGATATTTTTCTTTCCAAAACACCAGGTCTCCGTCCCCCAGAATACCGCGTTCGGCCATTCCTTCGGGCAGCTTTTTCCCTGCATCTCCGGGTGTCACCATGTTGTCCAGATATTTGGATACCCGTCCAAACGCGCCGAGGGGGGTTCCCATGTCGTATACTTCGACTGTAATTGTAACGTTGGGTCGGGATTTGTTTTTATAGTCCTGAGTGGCGATTTGTTTGAATCCGTATCCCACGAATATTTCTGAGCCGCCGTTAATCAGATCGTAGAGGTTGTCCGGGCCGAAATACCTGGGTGCGGTCGCCATGGACCATTCTCCGTATGTTTTTTTCAATATCTGAGCCGGCCCCTGTAACGTGATGTTCGCCAATTCGGGTAACTTCGTCGCGTGGGGTTCCCCTGCGGACTCGTCGGTTTTTGTCGTTTGTGTGGTTGCGGAAGGATTCGGGTCGGCGGTGCCTCGGTCCGGACCGCATCCCAACAAACAGATGAGTACAGATGTCGCCGAAATAATTCGAAGGGTTGAGTGTCGCATAAATGATTCGCCTCCTGCTATGAAAAAAATGCACAGTTATGAAAAATCTGCGTATTTGCCAAGTGTATTACATGGGCATTTATAATAATGAATGATTTCTTTGAAAAGGAAATAGCGGTGAAAACGAGGGGCGATGCCGGCGGGTGCCGAACCCGGCGTGAAATTTGAGTGGCGCGGTATATTTATTGCATTTTTATATTTGAGACGCTTTTGCAGGAGTACAGCAAGTCCATGAAAAAAAAGATGAATCGCGGGTTTACGTTGTTGGAACTGATGATTGTGGTGGTGATGGTGGCCATTCTGGCGGCGGTGACAGTTCCCAAAATGATGCAGGTTTCCAGCCGGAATAAACTGGGCGAAGTCACCAACCTGTTTCAGGAAACCATGGCCGAAGCACGTGCCCTGGCGATGAAAACCCGTCAGGCGGTGGTGGTGGAAGTGCGCAGCAATCAGCTATGGGTGAATATGCTTGCGGGCACCGAATGCAACGGCCCGATAGAAAATGACGGCGCCGCTGATACCAAGCGCTGCATTCAGCTGATTGACAGTCTGGGAAGTAATGTCGTGAATTTGGCGCTGCCGGAATACACCAACGCGGGTGTGGCCATGTGTGATATTCGGGTGGCGGTTTTAGATGCGGGTGCCTGCAGCACCGAGAATATTACCATCGGTGATGCTTTTGCCCTCTGTTACAACGGAACAGGACAATTATGGGCCCGAACAGATCCGGATAAGGCGACAAACACCGCATGCGGGGACAGCAGCGCGCCGGATCCCGATGCCGGGTGGCAGAAAACCTGTGTACCGTGGATTGGCGCCAATGCGACAGTGTCTGCGACGCAAGGCACATGGTTCAGCGGTGCGGATGTGCGGTTTAATCGGTTTACGGCAGGTAGCGGCAGCTGTGCCTCAGGGGGACTCGACAGTGCCGCACCGACCGGTTCTGAAGATATTACCCGTCGAGTGATTGTGCCTGCGGGGGGGCACCCGATTGTTAAATTGGTAAGCCCGAACGATTGAAAGGATATGCGTTCATGAATATAACCACGCGAAAGAGCAGAGAACGCGGATTTTCCCTTGTGGAAGTGCTGGTGGCCATGGCCGTTTTTGCGGTGACAGCCCTGGGGCTGGCGGCGTTGAACAAGGTATCGATGGATGCGACGGTAAACGGACGGGAGCGCACCGCCGCCGCGAATATCGCTCAATACTCGATGACCTGGCTGCATAATGAGATTTCGTCTTATGCCTCCTGGGACAATGCATTGGCAACTGTCGGAGGCACTTATTTTCCGCTGATTTCCACCAATTCTACGAATACCGGGTGGCAGCCGCTGACCAGCTCTGTCCGTTTTGATGAATATTTATCGAACAGTTCAGATACTAAGTACAGCGCAGTGAACACTGCGCAATTCTGTGTTCACTATCGCGTGCTTCCAACCAATGGGCCCACGTCGACAAATGTACTGCCCAGTAATCTGTATCATGTGTCGGTCCTGGTGACCTGGCCCAAGGCTGGTCAGTATGTGACCGGGTGGGATAATTGCACCAACCGGGTGGGGAATGTGACTGCGGCGAACGGCGCGGTGCCGACGAATTATCATTCGTTATTGCTGCAGCAGATCATGACCCGTGATTTTTCTAATAAAATTGAGCAACAGTAGGGGAATGCCGATGACCAAACAACGCGGTTTTACTTTGATTGAAATGCTCATCGCACTGATGATCGGCACCATTGTGGCGGCATCGCTTACGTTGATCACCCGTTCAATGGCCGAGAGCGCAGCCAATGAGCAGATGATCGTGGAAGCGTCGCAGGGGGCACGGGCGGGAATCGACATGCTGCGGTTTGACTTTATGCGCACGGGAATGTCGTATTCGGCGAACCCGAGGGCAAATGTGAACCCCAATTCGATGGTTACCGCGACCGGCGGCAGCGGCGGCACCCATCACGCGTACTACCGCAACCCGATTGTGCATCTCAACGGCGGAAATGCCGGTCCGGATACGGTGGTATTGGTGGGGAATTTTATCGGCGATCGCACTTATGAGGGTGAGGTGGATGTACTCGCCGGTGACATTACCATTCGGTCCAGTATGGAGCCGGGCATCTGCGAAAAGGAATTCAGCGGCGACTATGCGTTCGCGCATTTGGTCACCGCCACCGGTCAGACCCACGAAGTGAAAGTCTCCAGCGTGAGTCCGGGCAGCGATGATGACGGCGACGGGTTCGTTACCGATTGTGTGCTGTCGATTGCACAGGGAGAGCTGATTGACGGGGCTTTCGGGGAGCGAGTGGTAAGGGTGTCGGCCAATCAGGCGGCGCTGTATCGCGTGGAGACCATTTCAGGTCATTCCTCGGGGGCGCGGGATGTACTGATGCGGTACTTCATCGATTACGATGGTCAGAATGCCGGGGCGATTACCGATTCAACCGTGGATGGGTTTATCACTGCGAATGCGGCCGCCACCGCAGTGGTCATCGCCGAGAACGTGGTTGATTTTCAGGTGTGGTTTCGGCCCATTGACAACCCGAACAGTAACCCGTCACCTACCAATGTGGCGAGGTATGATTTATTGAATTCACAGCCGGTGACCACTCTTCCGCCGGTGACCAACGTGCTGGCGATTCCGACCGTTGAAACGGGCACTCATTTAATTTCACCCACCGTTGCGGATATTGCGACCACTGGAGCAATGGTTTTTCCGGAGCACATTCGGTCGGCTGTCGTTTCGTTGGCCGTGCGAATGGAGCGTACGGATCAGTCTCAGGAGCGGGGTGCTTCGCCCGGCGTGGTGGTTCAGGATGAATTGGCGTCTGCTCCAGTCGATGGCAGCGGTGTGGCTCAAGATGTCGGAAATTACAAAGTCCGCAGGTATACCGTTGAGGTAAAGCTTCCCAATATCGCCAGTCAGATGGCGGATTTTCAATATTCGGGCGCAATCACGTATTGATGGAGAGATGTATGAGCGTATCGATGAATAAAAAAATACAAAAGCGCCGGGGCGAACGGGGATTTGTTCTGATTATCGTGTTGTTGCTGATCATCATGATCAGCGGACTGGGGTTGTTGGCAGTGCGGCACACCCAGCAGGAGGCCAGGGCCACGGGCGCTTATGCCGATTCAACCCAGGCGGTGGCGCTGGTGGAGAGCGGCATGGCGGTGGCCATCACGGATTTGCGCGCGGCTCCTGACTATTATCGGGTGATGTTTTCAGACCCGTCTGCCGCGAATGTGGGAGCGGCCAATGACATTTGGAACGCGGAAATCGCCATACCGCTTTCGGGAAGCTTTTACAGTTCGGGCAGTACCAGCGCTTGCGCAACCGGGCAACCCTGGTCTACCGTGGGATGCATCGGCGATTTAACCAACATGGACGATGGCAATTACGCCGCCTACCGCACGGTGATCACGTATAACCTGCCGTTGGTGGGGCCGTGCCCGCCCGGGTATTCCTGTTTTGATGAACAGAATTACGGTTGGTATGTATTCGGTGTGAACGTTGATGCCCAGTTCGGTACGGCGCCGTCTTTCTGGGACAGGCGATTTGTAGTCAATGCCCGGGCGCAGGGGGCAGGGCGGGTGACCATCGGCCCCATCGGCGCATATGGAAATTAAGCGAGGGAGTAAGTCATGAACCGTATGAATGGACTATCGTTTTTTGTCGTTTCGTTGATACTGGCATTGTCAGTTTCCGCTTCCGCGCAACTGCCGGGGCAGCGAATCAATCCCAATGTGGTCATCTTACTCGACACCGGGCGGGGAATGAATTGGACCAAAATTGTGGACAATTCTTCCAATCCGGAATCGGATGAACGCACCAACATGAGCCAGACGTTGTGCGAAGCGATGAACGGCACGGCGTTGCCCACTTCTGAAACCACCGCATGGCAGATGGTGCTGGAATCGTTGCTGGGTGAAGTGCCCCAGAGTTTTCAACATTGCTTTTATGAAGAAGCGGTGGTTCGGCCGTTAGTTGATCTGGACACTCTTTCCGGGCTTAGTGTGAGCGCCGCAACGGATGAAAACGGCTATCTGGACGAAGTGTCAGACATGACTACCGAATACTGGCAGTTCAGCCGCGAACCGCACTTCCGGTTGGTGAACTGTTACGATCCCCGCGATGTGGATGGAAAAGGCCGGGGGATGTGGAACACCACATATGACCAATGTATCGGCGATTTGCCCACCACCGCGGTGGGAGAGGTCATTGAGGCGCCGAACCGGGGCAAAGACTATTGGTGTTTGGCAGATGATGTGTATGAGTTGACGAACGGTCGCAAAATTTGTCTGGATTATCACCCTCTGGCTATGGACCGGGAAACCAACGGACTGCTGGAGCGGTACCGAACACTGGGGCGATTCAGTCTGATGACCTTTGACAATCTGCCGTCGCCGACCGAGTCTGAAGCGGATTTGGACGGGGATACGTTTAACCTCACATATGAACACCGCGCCGGATGGGACTACGGCCGCGATATTCCCTGGTTTATCACCGCCTACGAGCAGCGGGTTCCTGGAACAGCCGGCTATTCGGCGACCATTCCAGATACCTCCCCCTCGCGGTACTGGAACGCAGGGGTGCGCAACACGAATCCGTCCGCCATCGGGCGGCTGGTACCCATCGCCGACGATTTTGAGTCGGCGAATCAGGATTTTCGGGCGGTGTTGAATGCGGTGGAGCCCAATCACTGTTCGTTCGATGCGGCCATGTTCGATGACGCAGGCGAATATCTGTACAATAACTTTTCCACCCGGCCCATGTATAACGGTGGGACGGATATGTTTTTCAACTGTCGGCCCAAGCTGGTCTTTTTTATCACTGATGGTATTCAGACCGATGCCCTGGAATTTCCGCAGGCTTATTGCGACAAGGCGGGAAAAGACAGTCAACCCGGAAGTCCGCCGGAACCGTGGACGGCGCTGAAAAGCAACTACAAATACAATTGTCCGTTCAATTCAACCACCACTGAAGTGAGCCAGCTGCACGAAGTGGTGAAACGGTTGGTCGGGTCGAGCATTGATATCAGCTCGGTAGAACCCATGTACCTGGTGGTAATCGGGTTGAACATGAAAGACAAAGACCCCGAAACGTCTCCCGATCGTTGTGACGGCGCGCCCACTTGGGTTACGGAATTCGGCGGCGGCGGTCACTGCGAACCGCCGGCGGACGACTGTATCACTCTGAAAGAACTTGGTCAGTCAGACTGCAATGCAACCGCTGAAGATTCAAATGCGTATGATCATCAAGTTTGGGTAACACCTCGTCAATATTTGAACATGCTGGCGTTGGAGGGATGGCCGGAGGATTCTTCTTTTTACCCTGCCGATTCGTCGGGAGGAAAATTCATTCAGCCCCCCTGGCGTATCGAAGAGAGTGGGACGTATCTGTGGTGCAGCGATGATGACAACAATTGCGGTGGTGAGTTCGGTGACCCGGACGGCACCGAACATGGTGCGGTATTTGTGGAGAGCCGGGAAGATTTGGCCAAGGTTATGGAGTACGCATTGCAGGCCATTTCGCCCGAGACGGTATCTGCGCGCACCGAATTGGTGACCGCCAGAAACCCCGAAACGAATGCGACAACTGTGACAACCACGGATTCTGTAGCACAGTTCATCTTCAATAGCGGCTATCGCACCTCTGCAGACGGCGGCCCATGGCAGGGGTATCTGTATCGCCTCGGACAGGAATGCACATTTGATGACTCGGGGGCGGGTGATACCGACGATACCTCCGGCGGGTACAATGATGACGGATACCTGGCGTATCATGAAGAACTGGCTGCACAGGTGTCGACCGCTGCGGGAAGACGTGTTTATGTGTTGGATCCGGCGAAAACGTTCACTGATTTTCAGTATACGACAAATGTGGATTATCAGGAGGGGCTGTATGAACGCCTGGTGGAATTTGCCCCCGCCAACCTGACCGATTGCGATCTGAACGTTACAGAGGATGGCGATTGTCTGGAGACCGATTACGTAACGGAGGTCACCCGGCACCTCATCGGAACCAATTCGGCGGATGACCGATTCGAGACCCCCCTTGGTGACATTTACAATTCCACGCCGCATGTGTTGTCTCCGCCGGCGGAACGCGTTCCCATTGATTCATACAAGGAGTTTCGAGAATCTCAGGGATGGACAGATCAGGTGGTGTCGCTCACAAAGGATACCCCCGCGCCGAAATATATGTATGACCGGAAGCCGCTGCTGTTCGTAGGAAGTAATGACGGCATTCTGCACTCATTCAATGTGATGTCTGAAATGGCCGGATATGAAGATTTGCCGGTGGAAGGGTGGGGATATGTCCCCAGTCCGCTGCTGACCACCATCGGTACCCAGTTTCCGATTCAGATACAGCGCAAGTATTCGGCAGATACGTCCGGCGCCGAGGTGTCGTATGTGGAAAGCTACGACGCGGTAACCATTGAAGACGGCGGACATCAGCATCTGTTCGGTGTGGACGCACCGCCGCTGGCGGGGGACATACTGCTGTATAAAAGCAATAAAGACGGCGAGGAAAAATATTGGCGGTCGATGGTGGTGGGCGCATTGGGTAAAGGCGGCTACGGCTACTATGCATTGGATGTGACCAAAGGACCCCAACACGAACCGGTATTCCGTTGGGAGCTGTCCCCCGGCAACTTCGGCATGAATGCGCCGCTGGAGCCGGACGCCAATGAAGATTTAAGCGGATTGACCGAGGGAACCGCCGAATATGATGAGGCCGAGGCATTGAAGGACAGCCGAACCGCGGTTCGAGCTGCGTTTTCGGCCATGGGAATGGGGTTGACACGTCCCGCGTTCTCGTATGTGTATCTAAACGGGTTGCCGCCCGATACGTCGGTCAGCAGTGATATTCCACATCAGGTGGCGGTGGCGATACTCCCCGGCGGGTATAAGACCAACGAGAGCGGCGGGATGGATATTTCCACCGGGGTGTACATTGTACGTCTGGCTGACGGAAAGCTGATTCGATACCTTTCTCCGGGAATTGAATCAGACGTGAATGACCCGTACGGGTTGTTGGATTCGCCGTTGTTCAAAGGGGCGAATGCCGATGCGCGGGAAGCCAAGGCGCGTACCGCGCAACTGGTGGGGCAACCCATCGTGCCCAATGGCATTATCACCGGCAAAGTGAATGATGAGGCGTATATCGGTGATGATCGCGGTCGCATCTGGCGCATCGATATGAGTAGTGAAGACCCGTCCGCATGGAAGCTTGAAGTGTTTTTCGATACCCTGCTCGCAGAGCATTATCCATACAAGGATTGCCTGAGTAGCGATTCAAACTACATCGGTACGACCGCGTGTTGTGATACCAAGATTCCCGACGTGACGCTGGAGTGCACCGAAACATGGAAGCAGGGCGCATTCGCCTCAAGAAATAATGCGTCGGAATTTGCGGTGGATCAGTGTTTCGGTGCATCGTGCAAGTCACCGGATTACCCATTCCCCCGGATTCCCATGTTGGCTCCGCCGACCATCGTGCAGGATGAAGAACGCAATTATGTGCTTCTATTCGGCACCGGGCAAATTGATGGAATGGAAAACCTCGATCATCATCGCATATTTTCAATTACGGTCACGCCGACCATTGCGGTGAACGTGGATGATCAGGGAACCACTGGTGATACTTCTGATGATGTGACCTCATCGGCCATGACCCGGGCGCGTCCGACAGTAAACTGGTGGCTGGGTGAAAACCGCGATACCCGGCCGTTGACCATTGACGGCGCATCGGGGCTGAAAATCATTGAAGACGCTATGTTGTCTGATTCAACCGTGACCGAAGCTGCCAAAGGGCAGAGCGCTCTGGGCGGTTTCGAATTTTTCGGGTTGGGGGAAAAAATGCTCGGACGCATTCACGTGTTCAGGGAAACAGCTTATTTTACAACTTTTACGCCGCTCAGTAGTTCTGCCACCAAAGACGCGTGCAGTGACGGCGGGTCGAAAATCTGGGGAGTACGGTTCAATGAGCTGACCGATGATGCCGATGTTCGCAATTACGACCAGATGGTGAGTTCCAGCGGAACCAAAGTTGCCTACATTGCATACCCGGGTGATGTGTTGACCGGATTGCGCATTGTTCGCAAGCCCTCCTGCGGAGGTGTTGAAGGTTTTGCGCTGATGGTTCAGAAGGCCAGCGATACCGCGATGGATCCGCCGCCTCCGTCGGGAACACCGGCGCCTCCCGCCATTATTACGGAATCTATTGATTTGCCTGTGCCCCAGGGTGGATTCACTCGGGTAGGAATTGATTCCTGGTCTATTGTGATGGGTGGAGGGACGTTGTAAAATGTGGCGGTGGGTATTCGGAATAATAGCAGTGGTTCTGTTCTGCTGTGTTTCCTGTCACAACGATAAACCGGCTGCTCCGTCGCCCGGTTCCGGAGATACCGCCTCAGAGGAACCCGCCGTTGATGTTTCAGCGGCACAGGAGCCATCCGCATCGCCGAAGGTTGTTTCAGATGTGCCGGTGCTTGCTCATGGAACACACATGGTGTTCGGTATTCGTCTTCCACGAGGAATGATGCCGATTCAGGCAAGCGAAAAGGTGAAGCGTTTTGAAGGCACCCATTCGATTGAGTCGGTGAAAAGATATCTGGTCGAGCAATTGGCCGGGGAGATTCAGATTTCACCGACGCGGTTCTCAACGGGGTACATGATCAATAATGCCATTCCCAAATCGTCCCAGGCGGATTTGGCGCAACTGGATTCCAGTCGAAAGAAATATAATATCAAGATTTTTGAAGGCAGTCTGGGCGGTGCGAGTGTTGATATTTGGGAGGCCGTTCCCGGTGAGAGGGTTTCTGAGGCGGCCGTCGCTACCGGTGCAGGAAGTACTCTTCAGAATCTGCGAGGGGAAAAAAAGAAAAACGATGAGACTCCGAAAGTCAAGTATCATACCAAGCGTCAGCGGGAGCAGGCGACATTTCGCACTTTTGAGAAATTGGCCGAGGGTAAGCCGCTGACGGAAGAGGATTATCAGAGTCCGTTTTTCACGGATATGTAGGAATTGACCGGCAGTAGTCAAGGAGCGGTTATGAAAATAGCGAATATCATGGTGTGGCTGGCATGCGTTTGGGGACTATTGGGATGCGACGCGCTCACTCGCGAAGAAGCTGCGGTGGCGGTGGAAGAGATGGCGCTGGCGAGCCAGGCGGCCACACTTGTGGGGGGAACCGTTGAAATCAGCACCAATTTTACATTGGGACAGGCGGCGGACGCGGCGGCGGAGGAATTGGCAGCCTTCTATGCATCTCAGTTGCCCTGTGCGGAGGTTACGGTTTCCGGAGCGCAGATTTCGGTGGAATACGGCGCGGTGGGCGGCACTTGCGTATATAACGGACAGCTGTGGCAAGGGCGCCATGTTGTTACTGTGTCGTCGACAGATGCCGCTGGTGTCGTTGTGCAGCATACCTGGGACAACCTGCGAAACGGAGCGATGTCCGTATCGGGAACCGCCGAGGTGACATGGTCACAGGGGTTTACCGAGCGTCACGTGGTTCATGAATTACAGTGGATGCGGTTGAGTGACGGTCGTGAAGGGGTCGGCAGCGGCGATCGTGTGCAACAACCGCTGAACGGCGAATGGGCGGAGGGTATTGTGATTAACGGTGAGCGCGAATGGGAAGGGGAAGCGGGAGAATGGTTTCTGGATATTGACGGTGTGGAAGCGCGGTGGGTGGATGCGGTCCCGCAGGCGGGAACCTATCGGCTGGATACACCGTACGATAAGTCGGCCACGTTGTCGTTTGAGCGGGAGGATGAAGACACCATTCTTGTGACGCTTGAATCCGGGAAAAAGGCTTTTACCTTTCGGGTCTCTCAGACCGGCGTGGTTACCGGCGGGTAACTACATCAGTAAACTGTTTTGTTTTTTGTCCATTTCAGAAGAGAAATGAGAGAAAAATTGGTTTGTGTAACCATCTGTAGTATAAAAACTTACAGGAGGCAGGATATGAAAAACGGGATATTTTTACTTTGTGTGGCGATGGTAATGGGATTCGGCAGCATGTCGCAGGCCGCCATCTCAAAAGAACTGACCTATAGCGAAGATACCGTATGGCGTTGCGCGGTGCGGTTTCTGCGGGTGGATTCAGGCTATAAAATTCTCGAGAAGGATAAAGAAACAGGCTATTTGCTGTTTGAGTACGCTGAAAATGGCGCTACGTATAATGGTTCTTTCGAAGTTTTGAAACGGGTTGTGAACAACCATGAGGTGGTCCGCGTTCAGGTGAACCTGCACGGACAGCCCAAGTATATGGAAAGCTTACTGTTTAACAAGCTGGAAAAAAAATTGAAAAACGAATACGGTATGGCGCCTGCACCCAAATACGTGGGGCCGCCGACGGAAGATGCCGGAACCGAGAAAGATGCGAAACCGGATGACGGCAAAGCTGTCGATGAAGATGCGACTGAAGAGGATTTACGAATCACCGAAGATGATTTGAATGCAGACCAAAAATACGACTGATAACCACAATCAACCTGCGAGGAGAGTGTAAAGTGACCGAACGTACATTATGTGTTGTGAAGCCGAATGCCGTGAAAGATAACAATATCGGCGCGATTATTAAAATGTTGGAAGAAGCCGGACTGAAAGTGGTAGGGCTGAAAATGGCGAAATTGACCGCCGAAAAAGTTGAAGCCTTTTATGCAGAGCATGTGGAAAAACCGTTTTTTGATGGATTGAAAGCGTTTATGACTTCGGGAAATGTGGTTGCCATGGTGCTTGAAGGCGATGATGCGATCGCTCGTTGCCGTAAGGTGATGGGAGCGACCAATCCTGAAAACGCAGATGAAGGAACCATTCGAAAATTATTTGCGGCAAGTATGACCGAGAATGCGGTACATGGGTCGGATTCCCCGGAATCCGCTGCACGCGAAATTAATTTTTACTTCGATCAGTTTTCGATTTTGTAATTTTCTATTATATTTGTTTCAAAATCCTTCCAAAACACTTGAGTGAATATCCAACCGAACGTATTATTATTTAAATAATGAATACATTAAACGGCCATGTTGAATAGTACTGTAAGATGTGTGAACCAGGCTGTGGTGTTTTTAAAAAAAAGGGTGAATAGATAATATGCGATTACGTGCCTGCGGCGATACACATGTTGGGATGCGTCGTAAAGTAAATCAAGATGCTTTTTTGATTGATGAAGATGTTGGTTTTTTCATTGTGGCAGACGGCATGGGCGGTCACGCAGGCGGGGAGATTGCATCTCAGGAGACAGTTGACGCCGTTCACGACATGATTGTGAGAAATCGTGGCGTTATCGAGGACTTTGCAAGTAAGCCGATCAGTCAGGATTCTTCCCGGGCCATTTGTCGGTTGCTTGAGAGTTCTGTGCAATCCGCCACGTATATGGTGTACGGAATGGCCGAACAGAGTCCGGCGCATCAGGGAATGGGAACAACCGTGTCCGCGATGTTGATTGCCGGTGCGTTCGCGATTACCGCGCAGGTCGGAGACAGCCGTATCTATTGCATTCGCGATGGAGAGAGTCTTCAACTGACCGAAGATCATACTTTGGTGAACTGGCAGATTCGAGAAGGGGTGATTACACGGGAGCAGGCCGAGAATGCCCCATATAAAAATATCATTACCCGGGCTGTCGGTAGCAAAGACTATGTGGACGTCGATACGCAGATCTTGTCGGTATGTGTGAACGATCAGTTTCTGTTGTGCTCAGACGGGCTGCACGGGTACCTGCAAAGAGACGAAATCGCAGAAATATTTTCCGGAGCGTTTGACGAGGTCTGCGGTAAAATGATTTCGTTGGCCAATGATCGGGGCGGCAAAGACAACATCACATCTGTGGCTGTTCAGATTCTTGAAAAATAGCCTATCGCTTTTTATTTTCACATCGCTTGGTTTTCGGGTTTGTGCAGGAAATTATTATCTATTTCCGACTAGGCATAGATTAGTTCTTCGATGAATTCGCCCAATTCCTCCTGTTGCCAGTTTTCGGCTAGATAATACTGGATGCCCGCTTTGTTGATAGCTACTTGCAGTTGCGCTGGAGAAGGGGTCGGATTGGCGTATATTCGTTTGGCCTTCGGGTATTTGTCCCGAGCCCATTTCAGAAAATCCAGCGAGGTAATATCGTCGCCAGTATGAATCAGCACAATGAGCTTGGTCGGTAGATTTTCGAGTATTGTTTTGGCGTCTTCACGGGTCACCGCATATCGCACTTCTATATTCGACATTTCCAGGCTTGCCCCGATACCCAACTGCAGTTGGCCTTTTTCTCCTACCACCAGCGCGATAGGTTGACCGGACAGTTTTTTATCGGCCACAACTTTGTTTCCGCCCAGCTCCGCGGCTGCGGCACAGCTGCGCAGAGATTGTGTAATCAGTTCGCTGGGCGAAGCGCGCACTCCGGTGGGGCGAGAACTGATACCTACGCTTAATGTGATTTGAATCGGGTCATCCAAACTTCCGAATTCAGTCGAATTCAACAGCCGTCGCAGACGGTCTCCGACCGCTTTGGCTGCATCCAGCGTGGTTTCCGGCAGAACAATTGAGAAAGTATGCTCAGAATATCGTCCCACACAATCGCGGGAACGAAGTTCGCCCTCGATGATTTTTGCCGCGTTGGCGAGCATCGATTCCATTGCCTGAGTACCGTGACGCTCTTCCAGCACGTCGTATCGATCGACCGCCAGCATCATCAGTGAGATGGCATTGCGGTCGCGATAGGAGGCGACAGACTCCGCTGAGAAACGTCTGGAAAAATGCTTTCGTGAGGCGATGCGCGTCAGCATGTCTGTTCCGCCCTCGGTGCTGCGTTTGGTAACTGACATTTCCAGTTCATTGCGGAGCGTTGTGTCTTCAAGAAGCGAAATGACGCGCTCGATGATCATTTCAATGGGTTCGCTTTTCGCCTGCAATCCGGCGGCGCCGGCGGTGACACAGCGTGCAAGCAAAGGGCCGGCCATCTTGTCGGTGGTAATCAAGGTCGGCGGCGTCTGGTCTTCGCCTTTGTTTTCCTGAATTTTTTCAAACAGACTGATTCCGTCAATCTGAGACAGTTCATAGTCACAGATAATGACGTCCAGTTTATTGTCTTCGGAAAGGACCAGCGCTTCGTTAGGATTACTCGTGATGATGGCGATGAAGCCGTTTTTGCCCAGGTTGACGCGGACGCTGTTCAGAAAGGATTTATCCTCGCTAATCACAAGTGCCGTCGGCATACGCTGAACATCGGATGTTTTTTTAAAGGCTTGTTCTAAAAATCCCATACTCCTAATGTCGTCCATCTCGCTGAAAATTTTAGATATGGGGAGCTGGAATCGGCCGAATGTGCATATTTTTGTAACTCACCGGACGTCGTCAGATGAAATAACAGGTTGAATTACTTGGTTTTTCTAAATATTTCTTCAAGTTGACGCTCGGTGACGGCGCCGTTGTGCGACCAAGCTGTGAATCCATCCGGACGGATGAGAAAGCTGGAAGGAAGACCAAACTGACTTTCAAACGACGGAGGCAGATTTTCGTCGGCCCATTCTTCCCCTGCCAGTAAATGGATATGGCTTTTCAATTTCGTTGAGCGAATGAACGTTGCAGCAGCTTCCTGGGTGTCAATGGGATCGACAGATACGGTGACCAACTTGATATGCGGGTAGAGTGTCAGCGTGTCGGGAATGGCGGATTTCAATTCTATTTTGCACGGCGCGCAATATGAAGACCAGAAGTTTATCAATACCCATGAACCGCGCAGCGACGAGAGGGAAAACGGCTTATGTGTGAGCAGCTCCGGTAACTGAAATTCGATACTGTTTCCTTCTCGGTTCAGCGATGCATTACTGTCGCTGTCGGGGGAGTCGGTTGCGGGGGATGTGGGTTGCGAGTTTTCCGGTGCGGTTGCGGAGACGGTATGGAAAGCGGTGAGTCCCCGATCGAGAAACGAGACAAATGCCGCTTCATTTTCGGCCAGGCTTGAAAAAGTGGCCAGCACCTCGTCATTGTGCGGATTCAATATTACATAAAACGGCAGCACCGCTGTGTTGAATCTATTGAACTGGTATTCCCGCTGTGTGGTATGAATGGGTTTGGGACCGTCTGTATAGAGCTTAACACGTTCCATTTTTGATAATCTGTCGCGGACCCTGGAACGCGGGAATATGTTCGACTCCATTTGACGGCAATTGGCGCATTGAAAGCCGGTAAAGTCAATGAACAACGGAACATTCTTGTTTTGAGCGGAAGCGACCGCTGTTTCGAGTGCATCCTGAAAAAAAGTAAGGTGATTTCCGGACTGTGATTCGTTTGCGCCGTCAACCGTAGGATACGGCACCGGCGGCAGCCACCCGTCCACCCATCCGCCCATGGGGCGTGTATTTCCGATTCCGCTCCCGCTTTTTAATGCGAAACCCAGCAATAAAGCGGCCAACGCGATTCGATGTAATGTGGGGCGGGTTCGTTCGCTACTGAATACATTTAGAACGATGAGTGTGCCCACAAGAAAAACGGTTGCCCAGACAATTAATGCCACGTCTCGCGTGACCAGCCCCCATCCAAAATTCAAATCGAGATTAGATAGAAATTTCATTGCCGCGGCCAGTTCAATTACGCCGAACAGTACCTTTACCGCCACCATCCAGTCTCCGGCTTTGCCTTGAATGGACTGGACCCAACGCGGAAATACCGCGAGAAGAAAAAACGGGAGAGCGAATGCAGATGAGAACGCGAGCATTCCGATCAGCGGGTATAGTGCGTCTCCCCGCGCAGCCAGCGGAAGTACCCATCCGCCGACAAAACCGACGGTGCATGAGAATGAAACCAGGGTGAACGTAACCGCCATGAAGAACACGCCGAGTATCTGTTTGCGCAAAGACTGGTCATCACGGTTTAGATGTTGCTCCTTGGCCGCGGATTTATTTATCAGGGCTGACGGCAGGCGGAGTTCAAATAACCCTATCAGGTTGAGTCCGAAAAAAACAAGTAGTCCCAGGATGAAAATGTTGAATACCGGATGGGTCGAAATCGTCTGCATGCTTCCGGCGCCGAACAACATTGTGAGCAGCACCCCGGGGATGGTGTACACCAAAATGATGGACCCTGCATACACGCCCGCCATGAAAACAGCCCTGCGTTTGGAAATATTCTCATATTTGGAGAAAAAACTGATTGTGATGGGAATCATTGGGAAGACGCAAGGGGTCAGCAGGGCGCCGAACCCTGCCAATATCGCCATCAGCAGAAATGCCAGCATGCCGAGTGCCTCGGGGTTGTTTTCCGTTTCCGCGGCATTTTGAGTGACTTCTCCGATAACATGATTTGCATCAAATACAGTCCCTGACGGCGTGGCGGGAGCAATTTGGCTGTCGGCCGCGGTGGTCAGCGGAATTGAAACGGAAAGATGCTGATTGTAACAGCTCTGGTGGTCGCAAATCTGACCCGTCACGGTTAGCTGAACGTGCTTTTGGTGCCCTTCACCAGTCGTGTACTTGCGTTGCAGCGTTGCGGTCCGCGTGAAGTACTCCACTTTTTTTTCAAATGCGTCATCATATTTTACTTGCGGCATCGTCCCGACCCATGGTCCGGCGGGGCGATCAGTCGTTGAGGAGATTTCCATGCGCAGGGGGGTAGGACCGTCTTCAACGACCGTCGGGCTGTATAAAATGAATCCGCTTGGTATCGAAATGCGGACCGTCAACAGGGTGTCGCCCTGCGGTCGCGCCGGATTGGTTGCGTAGGTCGCATCGATTGAAATTTTCGGGTCCGCATATGCAGCGGATATACCGAAAACGGTGACAAGTAAAAAACAGAGAACAGATAGATGGCGTTGAGCAGCGACAGTTTGAATATTCATGCTGCCCATAAAAAGAACGAAATGGGGTTTTGTCAAATATTAAACGGGTATGTGAACGTGAATGTCGGGGATTTGAATTTCGGTAGACGGGTAGTGCGGCGCGCAATCGTCGCGACACATCTTCCCAGAGAATCCGCTGAGTGGGCACCGGTGGGAATAGCGTCCCGTGCAACTCCGTTGCTTCCGACAACAATGCGAACGCTGACCTGGCCGGAACCGGATTTTCCGCAAACAGATTTTGCCTGGGAGACGACTTTCCCCATCGCCTGTTGCACCTGCGCTCGGGAGGGTTTTTCGGGCAATCCCCCCCCGCCGGAACTGGCAGCAGTGCTTCCGCCGCTGCCCGCCAGAAGACTGTCTAGCTCAGACGTTTTTGTTGCCGGTTTGCTGCTGCTGCTGGAAGCTGCGGGGGCGGCTTCCTTGGTGGTGCCGACCGAACTGGATGTAGATGCGGAACTGCTGCTACTGGAAGCGGTTGACTTTGTGCTTTTTTTCGCACGTCGAACGCGACGCTTGGTCTTTCCGCCTTTTCCGTCATCAACCTCTTCTTCGGTTATCTCGAACTCTTCATCCTCACCGCCTGGCGCGTTCTCCGCACCAGTCTCAGGATTGCCTCCCGCCTGTTGTGCAGCGATTTGGGCTTCGAGTTCCGCTTTTTTGCTTTCATCGCCGTCCGCTTCGGCTTTTGCGAGAGCCGCTGCCAGATCGGCTTCCAATTTGGCCAGCTTCGCGTCGCTGTCATCTTCAGAGCTGCCCGAAAGCGCAACAAAGGCGCCCACGCCACCGGCAATGACTACGACTGCCGCGATAATAATAATAGGCAGAGGGCTTTTCTTTTTCGGCATGGAAAAGTCAGCCATGGCGTTTGGGTCGTAGGACGGCTGTGCAGGAGCGGCGGGATATCCGCCGGTTTGCGCCGCCGGCGGCATCGTGCCGGGCATCGGTGCGCCGGGATAAGAAGGCGACGCGGGCCGGGGTTGTTCAATCGGTGCGGCTGGTTGTGCGGCTGCCTGAACCATTTGTGCCAGGTTGATCAGACCTGAACCATCATCGACCGGTTCCCCGGTGGGTGCGTCTGCCGAAGCGCCGGCTGATGCAGAATCGCCAAGTAGCTCAGAGAGCGACATGTCCTCCGCTTTTTTCTGGTCATTATCGGAACTGCTCACGAAACTATCCTCCTGGTGTGGGGCGTACCCCAAAAGTTTAAGACTCTCTGATTATACGCGTTCGTGTCGGTTCGGATCTAATTTCCTGCCCTTTTACGTTTCAATTAACCGCTTCAAACGGTCTGTTATGAAGTTGGCGACACGCGTATTGTTTCAACAGCATTGAATTTTACATCGCTGTGAAATCGTGGCATCGTACCAGTTTTTGGGATCTGGAATCAAGACAAAAAGGTTTGATTATACTGGAAATTCACTGTGCTATTTCGATTGGCGGCAGATTATTTCCATGGATCGGTATAGTCAATCGTTCTTTTTTTCTGAATAACAATATCGAGTGACAACGTTTTTCCGGAGCGCACAAAAATCGTTTTTTGATACACCACTTCATTGTTTTTGTTTTTCAGCTGCAATTCGTAGATTCCGGGTCGGATGTCAAACGCGACAGGGGTAAGCTTTGAAATTTTGAATCCGTTGATATATGCGGTCAGTGATTCGGGTGTCGTTGCCAAAAAAATGGTGCCGGGTTCGGATTCCTCTTTTGGGGTGTACACGTGGATATCGTTCTTGACTTCAATATCATTCTGGGCGGCGCCATCGGTGGGTTCCGGCTTTTTCTTAAGCGAAACCTTAGTGCGCAGCACTTTATCTTTTTTCACCGCGATTTTTTGTCGGTAGGTTTCATACCCATCCTGCTGAACGACAATTTCATGTGTCTGTGCCTGCACTTCGAGAAGCACCGGCGTGGTTCCTCGTTTTTTTCCGTTTACGTATACCACCGCGCCCGAAGGGGACGAGTCGATGTTCAATATCCCGGTCTGGCTGCTTTGGGCAGCCGCGAGTGCTGAAAAAACTGATACCAGAAAAAACGCGACGATAAACAAACAATATCGTCTCAAATTGCGAGCCATGGTTTCCTCTCCTCGTAGAATTCATTGCATTCTACTTATTGAAAGACTATAAGCTGTCTCTATATATAAGTAATAACACTTTTTATCGTCAGTGAAAGTAAGAATGTTCGAAATATACAGAGAATGCACCTTTTCAGCGTCACATCAACTCCGAAATTACAACGGAAAATGTGAACGACTCCACGGTCACAATTGGCGGATTCGGGTTCATGTTTCCGGGGAACAGCTCGATAAATCCGGAATGCTCCTTGATTTTCATGAGTTGGATGCCATCATGAAGGAGGCGATTGATGTATTTGATCATCGCCATTTAAATGAAGTGGAGCCGTTCCTGGATGATAGCCCCTCATCAGAATTACTCGCTAAGGTTGTTTTCGAGGAAATGGAACGCCGGTTGCCCAAAAACAAAGAACTACGGGTGAAGTGTTGTGATGTTTGGGAGAACGATGCGTCTCGGGCGAGATATTATCCGACCCGATGAGGTGGTGTCAGCGTAGGACGAGATGGATGTTGGCCGGGAGCGTATTTTTACTCGGATGCGGGCAACCGCAAACTGACCAATCTCAGCGCGCGCAGAAAATATCACCGCCAACCGGTGCGATCGCTTCGAACGAAACCGCACATATTTCAGTGATGGACGGCATAGGGAGGCAGGTATCGCTACGGGCCCCGGCCCGACGTATTGTTTCCTTGAGCCCCGGTTTTACGGAAACACTGTTTGAAATCGGTTGCGGAAATCAGGTGATTCTGCGGGACAAATGGTCAGTTGTGCCTTCGGAGGCGAGGAAATTGCCGGTCACTGACAGTGTGAATCCGTCGATTGAAGCCATTGGCGGGTACAATCCCGATCTAGTCGTGTTGTACTTTAACGATGCGCGTCACGTTCGTGCGCTCGCGAAAATCGGTGTGGAAGCAGCGGTGTTTGATCCTAAAACATTTGAAGAAGTCGCAACGACCATCGAAACGCTGGGTGTGTTGTGTGGACGACGCGATAATGCACGGGCTGTGGCCAGAGATATGCGGTCTCAAAAGAAGAAAATTGAACAAATGGCAAAGAGGGTCTCCCCCATTCGCGTATACGTGGAGATCGACGGCACAGATCGTTCCAGACCGTGGACCGCGGGAGCGGGTTCGTTTGTGGATGAACTGTTGCGTTCCGCCGGCGCGGAAAACGTATTTGCGTACTTGAAAAAACCATACGCGCAGGTGAATATCGAAGAGGTCATCGCACAGAATCCGGAGGCCATTTTGCTGGCCGGAACCGAGAGCGAGCGAATCTCCGATGTGAGTTACATCTTGCAGCGGCCCGGTTTTTCAGCTGTGGAAGCGGTGAGAGAGGAGCGAATTATCAACACGATTGATAAGAACATCCTGTCGCGTCCTTCCGCGAGACTTGCCGACGGATTGGCGCAACTGTTTAACGCACTCCACCCTGTGGAAGGTGCGCCTTGAAAGGAAACCGCACCATTTTTTTTGCTCTCGGGGTCATTCTTCTCGTCGGGTTGGTGTATCTTTCCGCGGCAACCGGAACTCAACTCGGTCATGTCGCATTCAACTGGTCGTGGCCGAAATGGTTGTTCTCTTCTGCAGATTCTCCTGGGGCGGCGATTGTTCTTGCATTGCGGTTTCCTCGAGCGGTTGCGGCCGTGTTGATCGGCGCCGCGTTGGCGGTATCCGGAATACTTTTGCAGGGAATTACCAGAAATCCGCTCGCAGATCCCTTTCTTCTGGGCATATCCGGCGGTGCCGGATTGGCGGTGGTTGTTATTTACGCCTTTCCGAATGTGACGCAAACTTTGGGATGGTGGGTGGTTCCGGTTGCCTCGTTCGCGGGGGCACAGGGAGCGACATTGCTGGTGCTTTCATTGGCCCGGGGAGTGGGACAGAAAATTTCGGTGATTGGGCTTGTGCTCGGTGGGGTGATTATCAATTCCTTTTGCGCGGCGCTGATTACTTTTCTGTTGATGCAGTTTGCGCCGTTGAGAATGAAGGTGACCGCATTGTGGCTCGCGGGGGCAGTCGGATATTTCGGTTGGCCAGAGCTTCTCGGTGCGGCGTTGTTTGTGGGCGGGGCATTGTTTTTACTTCGTCTTCGGGCGGGTTCGTTGAATGCATTTTCCCTTGGTGAGGAAGGTGCAAGTCTCGTGGGCGTCGATGCGTCAAATGTGCTGCAGCAAACCGCCTGGATAGCCAGTTTGCTGGCGGGATTGGCGGTTTCCCTGGGAGGGCTGGTCGGCTATGTGGGATTACTGGTCCCTCATATTGTCGCGTTACTTATCGGTCGGGATTTTCGGCATTCTCTGCTGTTGGCGGCTGTGCTCGGCGGCATTATGATGTTGCTTGGCGACAGCGCTGCGCGAATGCTGTTTGCACCGGAAGAGATTCCGGTGGGAGTGTTGGCCGCTCTAATCGGTACGCCGGTGTTGTTGGTTTTGCTGTCGAGGGAGCTTAGACGCTGATGGTGCTGCAGATCAATTCCCTGAAATGCGGATATGACGCCCCCCTGTTCACATTGGACGCGCTGGCTTTGTCAGACGGCGACGCAATTACTGTTGTTGGTCAGAACGGATCTGGAAAAAGTACGCTGCTGAGAACGCTGTGCGGATTGATTGCGCCTCTCGACGGCGGTGTACGCGTGGACGGCAGTCATCTTTCTTCGTTGGATGCGAGGATGCGCGCTCAGAAAATAACAATGTTGATGCAGATGCAGTCATTGGATAACGGCACAAGTGTTCACGAGTTGGTTTGTCTGGGACGGACGCCCTATCTCGGGCGGTTTGCGCATTTGAGCGGGACTGATAAGAGCGCTGTGGACGAAGCTATCGATATTTGCGATTTACGCGGTCTGGCGTATAAACCACTTGGTCGAATCAGCGGAGGTGAACGACAGCGGGCTCGATTGGCGATGGTGCTGGCGCAGCAGACACGCATTGTTTTGCTTGACGAACCCACCAACCACCTTGATGTTTCTCACCGACACGCATTGTATACTATTATCGAGCATATTCGCGAAGAACGCGGGTGTGTGGTGGTCATGGTTTGTCATTCCCTCGAAGATGCGAAGCGTTTCGCAGAACGGACGATGTTGATACATCGGGGGCAAACCAAGCTGTTTCATCGTTCCGATTTTGATGCCCTGAAGATCGAGATTCAACAAAACACCGGCGTACCGGCGGACTGGGTATATTGAACAACCCGACTGGGTATATTCATCAACCTTCCGTTGACAACTGTATCATTTTTTGAATCGCGAGGTCGTTTCCGGTCACGTTGCTCCATCCTCCCGGAGTGAGGTGTCCGGAGAGTTGGACACGGCGTATGGGAGCGGGCGCGATGACGTATGGTTCAAATTTTTTGGGTATTGCATCGGCCTGCACGGTGACTGTTTTTGAATAGTCGTGCCAGTTGTTTTCATTTGTGTTCATTTTGCTGCGAGCTTCAAATTCGTATCCCAGGCCAAAGCCGATTCCATTTATGAATATTGGATGAATCTGTGCAAGGCGAACATCGTTTTCAGTCACATGGGTGAAACCGGTGGAATTCGAGATGGTTTCCATCGCTTCTTTTTTCTGCTTTTCTTCAATCGAGCGTTGTTCGTCTTCGGAGAGCGGATATTCTTCAGCACGGGTGTCAAGATTGAATACGCGAAATCCGGATTCTTTTATTTCGTTGTTATCATTACAGAGCGAGACCTCCTGTCTATACCGGACAAACAGATACGGACCAATACTTCCTGTGATTTCGGCAGATTGGTAAAACGAGGTGATTCGGTGTTGTTCTGTTTCTGCAACGGGAATTGGAAGCAAATCCATGGGAGGCGGTATTTCTTGTTCGTTAGTATCCATGCCCTCTAAAGCAAGTGTCGTGACAGTAAGTCGGGTGCCGGATGCGGTGTGCAATTGTGCCGGGCACCCACCGTCAAAACCGGTTTCTTCCCATTTTGCACAATCGCACAACGCAAGATTGTATTCGGAAGCGTCTGTTCGATGTAGCTGGTTGGCCGAGTGAATTACAATTCCGGGAACCTTCGCAAGAAGCGTGGTTTCGTCTTCATTGCCGCTGAGAAGGGCCGACTGGTAGATGTTGTCATCGGTTTTCGACCACATAATGACCTGCTCCATCGGTGACTCTTCCTCCAATAGAAGCGCTGCGGTGACGTTGCGGGAGCGGTTGTCTGAAGCGCTGTTGATTTTGGCGCAGCCGCAGAATGCAAGTCCGAAGACCAATAGAACAATTCGAAGGATTCGGTGATTTTTATTTATCCACAGGTGCCCTGTATCATGTTTCTGCGGGCTTGGGTGATTGGCAGCGTGTCGCGGGAACGGAACGACATTGGGTTGGAGTACGTGTGTACAGCACATATCGTTTTTTTCTCCATGGGGTCAGGTTGACCCCGGGTTATTCAATGGTACGTTTTATATGTCTTTATCATTGATAACAAGAAAGGGTGGAGAAAAGTGGACACGGAAGTTGAAAAAGATGAGGTGAGAGCGGGTGAATTACGGGAGATGTTGTCGGGGTTGGTTGCATACATGGCGCGATTTGAAAGCGGAGTGCGGCGTACGGTGGGGCTGTATCAGGGGGGAGAGGTGGAACAGGCGCACAGGAATACTATCGAAATATTGGATGGGCTGGGTTGGATTATGGAAGGCGTGGATGTTTGTAAGGAGTTGCTTGATATCAATGTGACCGATTTGGTGCAGACTCTTGAGCAGCTTCAGTCCAGTCTGGAAAACGGGGACAACGTGACAACATCGGATTTGTTTGAGCACGAGTTGCTTCCTACCGTTGCCAGATGGAAGCAGAGGATGATGGACGTTGACGGCGGCATTGCTTGAAACCAACCTCCAGGCGCTTCGGTCGATACATCCGCGAGCGGCACAGCTTCTTCAGACACATGCGGTGGATCGGAAGAGATATGTAGTCGCACCTACCAAAGACGATTATATCACTGTTCTTTGTCATACAATGAACGGCGATAGGCCGGTATGTAGTTACTTGCACAGCCGTTATTCTCCAATTTCGGAAGCGTTGCGATTTGCCGAACATCAGTATTCCGACCGAGACATTACATTGTTCGGATTTGGACTCGGATACCATGTACAGGCGCTGTTTGACAAACTAACGGAGGGACAGCATCTGCATGTCCTGGCGGCCAACCTGGATACCCTACGGCTGGCATTCGAGTTTTTTTCCTTCGAGGCGCTTCTCAACTCCGACCAGTTTTTACTGGATATTTGTGACTCTCCCGAAGCATGCACGGCGGCGGTGGAAAAAGCGTCAAGGGAGCATCGTTCTGTGGTGATTCATCGACCATCCCTGCAGGGGCTGAACGACACATATGCCGAACTGAAAGTGCAGTTGTTGACTCGGGTGATGCCGCCGAGCGATGATCAGCGGCGGGAATACGCCAGGATAAACCACTTCAATAATATGCAAAGAAATGCGCGTCTGGTTTCTGAGTTGTGGGGGCGTCACCAGGGTGCGATCGCGATTATTGTGTCGAGTGGTCCGTCGTTGGAGCGCTATGCGGACTGGTTGCAAACATTGCCTCAGCGTGCCAACATTATTCTTCTTTGCGCGGGGTCGGCGCTTCGATTTCTGCGAGCGCGGGGGATACTTCCGTCATATGTGGTGCTCATGGATGCATTGCCGACGGTTTCACAGCAGTTTGAGGGGGTTGATGCCGGAGATGCACCATTGCTGTTTGCGAATTTCAGCAGTCATGAGGCGGTGCAATTGTATCGGCCAAAGAAATATTTGTATTACTGCGAAGCGTTTGCTGGGATATCGAGTGACGATGTGTTATCAGTGGGGGATTCCGTCGCTCATGCGGCATTTTCTGCAGCCATACGAATGGGCGCACAAATGATTGTTTTCATTGGGCAGGATTTGTGTTTTCTGGATGGAAAACATCATGTTCCGGGAGCGCTGGGGGAAATGACAATGACAATGACAGGGCCGGAACCCGCCAACTTGAAGCGGGTGAGGAACGTGCAGGGAAAATATGTGTCCACTCAGCCCAATTGGATTTCTTATCGGAGTTGGTTTGAGGATGCAATTGCAGCGAATGCCGATGTTTCATTTTACAACCTCACCGAGGAGGGATTGCCCATCTCCGGGGCGCCTTGTATTTCGCCAGAGGAATTGACGCAAATAATCACCGGATTGACTTGACATTCCACAATGCGGTTTGTACTAACTCCTCTGGAAAAACGGACAGTTGCCGGGAGAATATAGTGGCAAACGATAATATCGAGACATTGGAAAACGAGTTGAAGCAGCTGATAGTGGACACCCTTCGATTGGAAGATGTGGAACCGGGTGAAATTGATGTTTCCGAGCCGTTGTTTTTTGACGGATTGGGCCTCGATTCTTTAGATGCATTGGAACTCGGTGTCGCGATTTCCAAGAAGTACGGCATCAAATTGACCAACGACCCCGATGAAAACCGAAAAGTGTTCGCCAGTGTGAATGCGATGGCACAATATATTGTCGAACAGCGATAACGGCAGGAACCCATCATGAACGATAGAGAATCCATATTTTCTGAAGTACAAAAAATGCTTTGCGCAACCTTTAATCTGGCGCCCGAAGAGGTGACGCTTGATAAGAACTTATTTACAGACCTCGACCTCGATAGCCTGGATGCGGTGGATATGGCGTCTGAGCTGAGCACCAAGTCAGGTATTAAATTTACCAACGATGATTTGCGTCAGATTCGCACGGTGGGCGATGTGGTAGATGCGATTCTCAATAAACAAAGTGACAACAGCTAATTTTAAAACATATCCCCTCTTTGTTTCTCCTACCGATCATATTGTCGATTCAACCGGTTGTCATCGTAGCCGACTGCTCAAGATGGCGGCGTATCTGTCAAATGTGTTGATAGCCGAAATATCTGATGCGTCATCGGGGACGGAGTGGCTGGTGGCGGTTTCCTCACCGTTGTGGTTTTCCGCTTCAGTCATCGGCTGTTGGAAGGCGGGCGTGATCCCGATGATTTCGGCGGATTTACAGAGCGGTACGGTGTCAGAGCTGCTTCCTTCAATCGCCGGTGTGATTACAGATGATTCCGCCTTTCGGGGCTTGAACTGTCCAACCATTTGTTGCACCGATGATTTCTGGGGTACCGCCGAGTCTGATGAACAGGAGATTCCGTTAATGGATGGCACGGATACCGGGCTGGTGTTGTTCACATCCGGTTCCACAGGTCAGAAAAAACGGGTCGAAAAGTCATTTGAGGCCCTGTTTGAAGAAGTCATCAATCTGGAACACATGTATGGCGATGCGGTTCGCGGGCTGCCTCGGCGTACAACCGTCAGTCATTTTCATATTTATGGTTTTTTGTTCAATATTTTATGGCCGCTGCACGCGGGGCATGTGCTGGCTTCTGAAACTACTTTTTATTGGGAACAGGCGCTGGCGGACGGGGCGAACGGCGGATGTATTGTTTCATCTCCGGCGCACTTGCGATTTTTACCCAGCCTGGCGGTATCCGCTGCGTTCTGCTTTGAAAAAAGCGTAATCTTCTCTTCCGGCGGTCCGTTAGATGGCGCGGTGGCAGCGGAAATTGAACAGCAGACGGGGCAGTGTCCGATAGAGGTGTTCGGTTCCACTGAAACCGGCGGTATTGCTTGGAGACAGCAGCGGAACGGAAGCCCACATCCGTTTCAGACGTTTCCCGGGGTGGAGGTAAAACAGAATGCGGAATGCGGATTACTGGTTCGCTCCATGTGGACCGGAATGCGGCAGAACTGGTTGGAAACCGGTGATCTGGTGGAGCTGCTTCCGGAGGGGGCATTTTTTCTGCGGGGACGCTACGATACCGTAGTGAAGATTGCGGGAAAGCGGGTGTCGGTCACTGAGATGGAGCGCGAAATCGGTAAATTACCGGGGGTAGTATCCGCCCGGGTGTTTCAGTACAGTCGTGACGGGAAAGAGGCGCGTTCTGCACTGGCGGCGGTAATTGCTGTCGGTTCGCCGGGCGAGATACCGATGGGGACAAACAAGTCGATTCGGGTGAAAGAGATGAAGCAACAATTGCGTCGGCGATTCGATTTGGTTACGCTGCCCCGATATTGGCGATTTGTGGCGGAAATGCCCCGCGACAGTCAAGGCAAGGTGACGCTGCAATTGCTTGGAGACGTATTGAACCATGAGTAGCAGTTCATTGAACAGAATTTGTCGTCATCGGGAACAGGACGGTGGGACGGCTCGATTTCATTGTGTGGTGCCTGAAGATTTTTTCGGGTTTCAGGGGCATTTCAACGGACACCCTATCATGCCCGGCGTTTGTCAGTTGCAACTGGTGGTGGAGGCAATCGCCGAAACCGAATATCCGATTCGAATTTCGCGCTTTGAACGGGTGAAGTTTCACAATCTGATCACTCCCGGGACGGCATTTGTGATTTCGGTGGAGACCAAAGGAAACGATTTCTTATATCAGATTTATAATGAAACAGCCGCCTTCGCGTCCGGAAAGATTGTTCTTCGATGAATCTGTGCATTTTGCTTCCCACGTACAACAATGTAAGTACGCTGCTTCCGATGGTCGAAGAGTTGGCTGGGTTTCAGTTACCCATGGTTGTGGTGAATGACGGATCGGGTGCGTCGATGAAACCGGTTTTCGAGCAGTTGGAAAAGCGCGCGGATGTGACGGTGGTGCATCGAACTCATAACGGCGGCAAAGGAGCGGCCGTGCGGGACGGTATTCGATGGGCGCAACAATCCGGGTATACCCATGTATTGCAGATGGATGCGGACCGACAACACGCGGTCGAGGATGTTCCGCGGTTTCTGGAAGCCGCGTCAGCCAATCCTGAATTTCTGATTCTGGGAAAGCCGATTTTTCCGGCGAACACCCCGATCTCGCGGCTGAACGGACGTAAAATCAGTATTATATGGGTTTGGATTGAAACGCTTTCGAAAGCAATCGAAGACCCGCTGTTCGGATTTCGGGTATACCCGGTACCCGCCACGGTTCGGGCGCTTCGGTCTCCTTTTTTGGGAAAGCGGATGGATTTCGACCCCGAAGTGGCGGTTCGTCTGGTGTGGGCAGGTGTGCCGGTTCAGACGATTGAGACGCCTGTAACGTATCACGAAGATGGTGTCTCACATTTTCGCTTGTTTTATGATAATGTGCTCATCTCTTGGATGCACACCAGATTGTTTTTCGGCATGTTGATTCGCAGCTGGAAACTGATTGGACGACGGATTTTTAAACGGAAGCGGTAATGAGCAATAAGGCATGGGCCACGGCTGAAGAGAGAGGCAACTCTCTCGGAATGAAAATTGTACTGATGATTCTGAGTACGTTCGGGTACGCGGTGGCCAATATGGTGCTGTATCCGATCGTGTTTTACTTCTATGCCACCGGGCGTGCGTCCCGGCGAGCGAGTCTGAATTATCTGGCGAAGGTGTATCGTCGATTGGGCCGGAAGGCCGCTCCTGGGTTCTGGGCCGGGTATGTTCATTTTATTTCTTTTTCCAGAAGTGCGCTCGATCGCATCTGGTTCTGGCAATCCAAATTGAATCGGTTTGAGTTCGCAGCCGTCGGACTGGAGCGGATTAACGATTATCTGGATCGACGTATCGGGGTGCTTCTGCTCGGTGCGCATATGGGGAGTTTTGATAGCCTGCGCGTGCTTTGTCAGGATAGAGACGTGAAGGTGAACGCGGTGATGTATCTCGATAATGCACAGCGGTTCAATAATTTGCTTCGCGCGGTGAATCCAAATTCCCAGCTCAATATTATTAATCTGAAAGATCGTAATATCGATGGCGTGATGGAGTTGAAGGAATGCATCGAAAGAGGGGAACTGGTTGCCATTCTGGCGGACAGGTTTCATCCGTCTTCGCGCAGCCGGGTGGTTTCGTGTTCCTTTCTGGGGGAGGAGGCGCCGTTCCCGGCCAATCCATGGGTGATGGCAAGTGTGTTGGAGTGCCCCACGTTTTTTGTGGCGGGAATGAAATGCGGACACCGCCGGTACGAGAGTGTGGTGCAGTTCGTGGACGAAAAAATTACCCTGAACAGACGTGAACGCGAGGTGGACATAGCGAAGTATGTTCGTGAATATGCGATATTTTTGGAGCGTCTGTGCTGCAGGTATCCATATCAATGGTACAACTTTTTTGATTTTTGGAGATTTGATGAGCAACGTAACGTGTCTGACAATTGAACATTTGCCGCTGACCATTGAAGATGTATTGGCGGTTTCCGCGGGCGAATGCGATGTGGTGCTGAGCGATGAAGCAACATTTGTGAAATGCATCCTCGACGGCCGGGATGCCTTGGAACATCTCAAAGAAAAACAGCAGGTCGTGTACGGCGTTACTACCGGGGTCGGGGATTCCTGCACCACTTCTGTGTCAAAAGAGAACGCGGATCAGTTTGCGCTGAATCTGCTTCGATTTCATGGATGCGGGATGGGCGAATATCTGGATGAAAGAACGTCGAAAGCGGTATTGTTGGTGCGTCTGGCCAGTTTGAAAACCGGGTTTTCGGCGGTTCGTCTGGAGTTGCTGCAGTTTCTGACGCGTCTGCTCCAGCTCGGAATCACGCCGCGTATCCCCGCCGAAGGATCTGTGGGCGCCAGCGGTGATTTGACGCCGCTGTCCTATGTGGCGGCGGTTGTGGTTGGGGAGCGGGAAGTGTACCATAATGGGGAGGTTAGACCCACGAAGACGGTTTTCGATGAACAGGGAATTACGCCGCTTGCGCTCAAAGCCAAAGAGGCCCTTGCGATTATGAATGGAACATCGGTAATGACCGCCATTGCTTGTATCGCGTATGCGCGTGCGGCCCGGTTGGTTCGGTTGGGGGCTGCGGTCACCGCAATGCTGGTCGAAGTACTGCAGGTCAACAAGGGCCATTTTGATTTGCGTATATTTGAGCAGAAACCGCATCCCGGTCAACTTGCGGTGGCGCGCCAGATATGCCGTCAGGTAAAATACGATGCCAATTATCAGCTGAAAGACGGGGAGCGCATCCAAGCTACCTATGCCGTACGCTGCGCCCCGCATATTCTCGGTGTGCTCGAAGATTCGCTGGGGTGGATGCGGCAGTTCATAGAGACCGAGATAAACAGCGTGAATGACAATCCGTTAATCGATCCCAAACGAGGCGATGTGCTTCACGGCGGAAACTTTTACGGAGGCCATATTGCCTTTGCAATGGATTCCATGAAAAACGCGGTAGCCAATCTGGCGGATTTATTTGATCGACAGATGGCGTTGCTCGTGAATGAACGCAAGAACAACGGTTTGCCGCCCAATCTGAGCGGCGCGCCGGTGTCTGAAAGATCGATTCATCACGGCTTCAAAGCGGTCCATATCGCCACATCCGCGTTTGCATCGGAAGCGTTGAAAGGAGCCATGCCCGCTTCGGTTTTCTCCCGTTCTACCGAGAGCAATAACCAAGACAAAGTGAGCCTGGGGACCATCAGCGCACGGGATTGCATTCGTGTACTCGAATTGACCGAACAGAACCTTGCCGCATTGTTGCTGGCGGCGGCACAGGGTATTGATTTGCGCGTGCGCGCCGGTGAAATGTCGTTGGATTCATTGCACCCGGAGCTGGTAGGTCTCTATACGCATATTCGCGCATGTTCCGATTTTGTAGCGCAAGATCGCGCATTGGAATCAGATCTGCGAACGTTGGTATCTGATATCGCATCCGGGCGTGTGGAGAAAGAGGTGTAGTGTTGGCGGGCATTGCTGATTTCGGAATGATTTGTGCGCTGGGGGCGACCGCGTCGGAATGCAGCGAGGCGCTGTTTGCGAATATATTGCCTCAGATGTCGCAGCGTGAAACAGCCGATGGAACCGTTGTGCCTGTCTTTGAGGCGCCGGTGATTCCCGCTTTGCCTGAACATTTTTCTGTTTACGAATGTCGCAATAATCGGTTGGCCTTCGCGTGTTATCAGCAGGTTGAATCGGCGGTGCGTGCCCATGCAGAGCGCATCTCACCGGACCGGTTGGGGGTGGTGCTGGGGTCCTCCACGTCGGGGTTGGATGCGAGTGAATTCGCGTTTGAAGTATTGCGACAAACCGGATACCGACCTGATACCTACAATTTCGATACCCAGCACGCCATGGGTAGCCTGTCTCAGTTTGTGACTGAACTTGCCGGTGCGAAGGGGCCGGCATACACCGTGTCGACCGCCTGTTCTTCTGCGGCCAAAGCGATGCTCAGTGCCAAGGGGCTTATCGATGCGGGAATCTGCGACGCGGTGATCACCGGTGGTGTTGATAGCTTGTGCGCGTTGACAGTGAATGGATTCGGCGCCCTGGGACAGCTCAGCACAGAGCGTATGAATCCGCTGAGCAAAAATAGAAGCGGATTGAATATCGGCGAAGGGGGCGCGCTGTTTCTGCTTACTCGGGATTCGGCGGGTGTGCAGTTGTTGGGGGGCGGAGAGTCGATGGATGCCTACCATATGAGTGCTCCTCAGCCCGAGGGGGTGGGCGCCGAGCTTGCTATGAAACGGGCACTGGATGACGCGGCGGTATGTGCTGCGGATGTGATGTATGTAAATTTGCACGGTACCGCTACGCGTGCGAACGATGCCATGGAAACGCAAGCGGTGAAAAGACTTCTCCCTGAAACGATGGTGAGTTCCAGCAAGCCGTTGTTCGGGCATTGCCTGGGGGCGGCTGGGGCCATTGAAGCGGCGATTTGCTGTATTTCGTTGGCAGACACTCAGGGGCGGCTGCCGGCGCATCATTTTGACGGCAGTTACGATACTCAGTTGCCGGTGCTGCCGTTGGCCTCTGTGAAAAGTCGGTATCGAGACGGGACAATCCGGCGCGTGGTGATGAGCAACTCGTTTGCGTTCGGTGGAAACAACTGCGCGTTGGTGCTTGGTGAATCCGAAAAGGGGGAGCGGGAATGAGCCGGAGAGCTATTCAGCTGCTGGATTGGACAGGACGTGCCGCCGGATTGGAAGATCGGCAAACATTTCGCAATTGGGTAAGTGAACCGTATGCCGTCGATTGCGAACCATCGTATAAACCACCTTGCAAAGCGGTACAGGCGCGCTTGCGGGGGAAGAGCTCCACTTTGTCGCGACTGGTGATGGAGCCGTTTTTTGAGCTGACAGAGCGATTGAATATTCCCGCTTCAGATGTGGACATGGTGTTCGCATCGCGGTTCGGTGAAATACAGGTTTTGGAGACACTGTTCGAAAGCATTTTTACCAAAGACACCGTGTCTCCGCTCGATTTTTGTAATTCTGTACATCATACAGCCACCGGTTACGCGAGTATCGCTTCGAAGAATCAGCAACTGTCAAGAACCGTGAGTGCCAACGAGCAAACTTTCGGTGCGGCACTGTTTGAAGCCTATGCGCTGGTGGTCACCGGGAAAAGCAACACGGTGATGGTGCTGGCGGCAGATGAAAAAGTGCCCGAGCTGTTTCGTCAGGAAGGCCATTGCGAATGTTCCTTCGGAGTGGCGCTGGCCATTTCCGCCGTGGATGCATGCACAGCATTCGAAGCAACGGGCCGGCTGAGAATCAGTTACGATGATGTAGTGCAGGCGTATCAACGGGCGGAATCGCCGGTCGACTGGTTGCGTCGATGTGCGTTAAAAAATGAGGGACTATGACACCACAGAATGTGAAGGTAGCTGATTTGTTGGCGCATCAACCGCCCATGCGACTGGTGGATCGGCTGGTTGAGGTATATGACAACGGTGTGAAATGTGAGGTCGACATTGCACCGTCCAATCCGTTTGCTACAGACAATGGTGTTCCTGCATACACGGCTATTGAATACATGGCGCAGACCATAGGGGTGTATGATGGTTGGGGGTGTCTGCAGCGAAATTGCGTACCGCGCATCGGATACCTGGTGGGAACCCGTCAGTTGGTACTGTCGTGCGAACATTTTTCGTTCGGGCAATGCCTCGAAGTTGAAGCGCGAATGATTTGGGACGGAGAAAAAATGCTGCAATTTGAGTGCAGTGTGACCGATAAAACGTTACAAGAGCGGTTGGCGAGCGCTACGATTAATGTGTTTTCGCCGATGAGAGAAAGTACAGAGGGATAGATATGCAGCGGGTGATTGTTACCGGCGCGAGTCGTGGTATCGGCAGAGCGGTGGCATTAAGATTGGCCGAAGCCGGTTTTCTGGTGGGCATCAATTATGTGAAGAATGAAGCGCGCGCGTGTGAAGTGCTGGCCGAAATTCAGGCAAACGGCGGTGACGGATATCTGATTTCTTTCGATATATCCGATCGCGCGCAAACCACACATTCCCTGGAGACCGATTTGAGGGAACGGGGGGATTTGTGGGGGGTTGTGTGCAACGCCTCCATTGCGATGGATTCGCCGTTTCCAATTTTAGAAGACCATATGTGGGACGATGTGATTGGTACCAATCTGAACGGGTTCTACAATGTGCTCAAGCCGTTGGTAATGCCCATGGCGACCGCGCGAAAAGGCGGCCGGATTGTTGCGATGTCTTCGATTTCGGGGATTACGGGGAATCGCGGACAGGTGAACTACGCCGCCACGAAAGCCGGTATTATCGGTGCGGCGAAATCACTGGCACTGGAAGTGGCCAAACGAAAAATTACGGTAAACGTAGTGGCCCCCGGGGTGATTGAAACCGACATGGTGAAACATTTGCCCCGTGCTGAAGTTGAAAAGTTCATTCCGATGCGACGTTTTGGGAAGCCCGAAGAAGTGGCCGGACTGGTAGCGTTTTTGATGTCGGATGATGCATCTTACATTACCGGACAGGTGATTTCTGTGAATGGAGGTATGGTATGAACCGCGTGGTTGTCACAGGCATGAGCGGAATTACCTCTCTCGGACAGGATTGGGCATCGGTTCGCGAACAACTGCGCGCTAAGAAGTCCGGCGTTCGATACATGAAAGAGTGGAAGGAAATTGACGGCCTGACAAGCTTTCTGGGCGGTCCGATCGATGACTTCGCTGTTCCCTCGCACTATAACCGAAAACATTTACGCACCATGGGGCGGGTGGCCAAACTCGCTATTCGTTCGACCGAGCTGGCGTTAATTGATGCGTCTCTGTTGGATTCCGAGGCGTTGACCGACGGCACAGTGGGCGTTTCATACGGTTCCACCTATGGCTCGTCTGTGGATGCCATCGAATTTATGAAACAGGTGGGCGTGAATAAAACGCTGCAAGGGGTAAAGGGGTCTCAATTTATTAAATTTATGAGTCATACCTGCGCAGCGAATGTCAGTCAGTTTTTTAAAACCAAAGGTCGCCTGATTCCCGCATGTTCGGCCTGTACCTCGGGCAGTCAGGCCATCGGGTTCGGATACGAGGTGGTCAAAGCCGGAATTCAGGATATCATGATTTGCGGAGGAGCGGAGGAATTGCATCCGGTGGGCACCTCGGTATTTGACGTGATGTACGCCACCAGTCAGCGAAACGACGCGCCGGAAACCACCCCCAGACCGTTTGACAAGAATCGGGATGGACTGGTAGTGGGCGAAGGTGCGGGCACACTGATTCTTGAATCGCTGGAGAGTGCAAAGAGACGTGGTGCCTCGATTTATGCGGAATTGGTCGGGTTCGGCAGCAACAGCGATGGGGCGCACATGGTCAATCCCTCCAGTGAAGGAATGCAGCGGGTGATGGAACTGGCATTGAACGATGCGCGACTCACTCCCGATGACATTGATTACGTATGTGCGCACGGCACATCTACGGAAATCGGTGATATTGCGGAATCGAAGGCGACAGAGGGCTGTTTCAATCGTCCCATTCCCATCAATTCACTTAAAAGTTATTTAGGGCATACGTTGGGCGCGTGTGGTGCCATTGAGGCGTGGGTGGTGATTCACCAGATGAATGAAGGGTGGGTGGCGCCTACGATTAACCTGGATGAAGTGGACCCCAATTGCGGTTCCCTCGATTATCTGACCGAGGTTCGCGAACTTGACCAGACTCATGTGATGACCAACAATTTCGCATTCGGAGGAGTGAACACATCGCTGATTTTCAAGAAGTGGACAGAGTGAGAGCCGCTGAATGACTCGGATTTTCACCATCGTATTGTCCGTTCTGTTTGTGGCATATCCGGTGTTAATCTACTTCGGTATCACTACGTTTTCTCCTGCTATAGTATCGGCGTTCGTGCTTATGCTGCTGGGCGTTCGACTGGCGGTAACCTGGAAAATATCTGCAGCAAAAATCCGCCCGCTGTTGCCGCTCACTCTGGCTGCGGCCGTGCCCGCGACCGTTTCGCTCGTATTCAACAACGAACACGCGCTGTTGCTGGTTCCGGCATTGGTGAATGCGGTGCTGTTGAGTTTGTTTGCGACGTCGATGGTTCGCGGACCCACTATGATTGAACGATTTGCCGCACTCGAAGAACCCGAAATCACGCCCCGGATTTCAGCATATTGCCGCAAGGTGAATGTGATTTGGTGTGTGTTTTTCGCGTTGAACGGATTGGTGGCGCTGTATACGGTTTTTTTTATGTCTAAAGAATATTGGGCGCTTTACAACGGTCTAATCAGCTATCTGTTGCTGGGGAGTCTGATTCTGGGTGAGCGGATATATCGACGACAGGTGAAGCAGAAAAACAGAGAGTCATAGCGGAGTGACAATATGCGGAATGTACCATATCCATTGCGAAAATTCGGTTTTATAGCTGCACCTCGTTTCGGGCTGTTCGGGATAGTGATAATAGCGGTAGTATGGGCGACGGCGATTTCTTCCCGTGCCGCTGAGGTGCCTTCTGTATGGTTCAGCCCCCTTTCCAGGAAGAATGACGCCGAGTTTGTTCAGACTGTGAAGAAACTGCAACTGACAAGAGAGATTGCACGAAGCTTTGTGCAGGAAAAAAAGATCGCCGCATTGAAACGGCCTCTTATTTCGAAGGGTACGATTGTACTGAGTAAACAGGGAGTGTGTCTCGCTACGCGGTCACCGTTTGTGTCGGCTGTAAAAATTACACGCGACGGAATCGGCCAGAAAGTGGGCAACCAGAAGGCCACAGTGAAGAAATCATCGGACCATTTTGAAATCAAGCATACCGCGCGCATTCTTATGGCGTTGTTTACCGCCGATAAAGTAGAACTGACAAATGAATTTTCGGTGTACTATCAGCGCGTGGAAGGCGTTTTTCAAATTGGCCTGAAGCCCAAAGACAAGATTCTATCGAAAATTATTTCGAATATAGTGATTGAAGGAAGTGGTGATATTCGTAGAATCACCATCAGGGAGGCCAATGGGGACAGCACTGTGATTCGAATTACCGACGACGCTCCATTGCAGCAAGTGACACTTGAAACCTGCATTCGATAAGCATCAGAAAAAACTGGCAGTGGGGTTCGGTGTACTGACCGCCGTTTGGTGTGCGTCCATGGTGTGGTTTTTTTTGTCGCCACCACTCAAGACGGGGATTCTGGATTTATTGCCGCAGACTGAACGCCGCCCCGCCACCCGTGCCGCGTATCGCGCATTGACCGCTGAAATTGAGTCTCAGGCGGTCATTCTGATTGAAGCGTCGTCCACGCCTACTGCAATCCGCGCGGCCGAGAGAATGGCGCGAATTCTGAGAAAAAAGAACAATAGTGCGGTTGAAAAGGTTACGTGCGCGATAGATAACGCTGCGCAACGCCGTTTTTTTAAACAATTTTTTCCCGCCCGGTGGACCATCCTGTCAAAAGAGAACCGCGCGCTGGCCAGGCGAAATGATGAACAGGGTTTGGCAGAAAAAGCAATCCAGCGATTGTATTCTGTGGTGTCGGGAGTGCCGTCTTCGATGATTGAGGAAGACCCGTTTTATATGTTTGAAGATTTGGCATTTTCCATGCCCAGGTTCTCGGGGAAGTTCACGCTCGAAGCGGACCATCTGGTGCTCGAAGACGACGGAAGAGTGTACGTGCTGCTGACCGTTCAGGGGCGCCATCATTCGTTTGACGGTGATGTGGCCGCGAAGTTCGTGACGACTATCGACCGCGCGAAGCAGTCCGTAATAAAGCAGTTCGGCGGTGTGCGCGTGCACTGGACCGGAATGGCCAAATATGCGCAGCGGGCGTCATTGGATGCGAAAGAAGAGGTATCAATCATCGGAACCGGTTCGTTTATCGGAGTGGTGTTGCTATTGATATTGGCTTTTTCTTCGGTGCGGGAGCTGCTGTTCGGATTGCTTCCGATTGCGGTAGGCATTGTCGCCGCCCTGTCTGTCACGGTATGGATATTCGGTGAGGTGCATATGATTACCCTGGTATTCGGTGCATCATTGGTGGGGGTATGCATCGATTACAGCTTTCATTTTTTTGCGCATAACCTGGCGGGAACGATGAAACCCACAGAAGTATTGCGCGAGGTGTTTCCGGGTATCACGCTGGGGATGATCACGAGTGTCGTCGGCTACGGCGCGCTTCTTGCGGCGCCGTTTCCCGGATTACAGCAGATGGCCGTATTCGCCGCGGTAGGGCTTATCAGTGCGTATGCCACAGTGGTATGCTGGTTTCCCCTGTTGCCGTTTTCATCCAAGTCGAGGCCCATGCCGAGATTGTGGCGATGGGTGTATACGTATATGCAGCGTGCAGGGCGACGGGGGCGAATTGTCGCGATGATACTGGTGGTTGCCGGACTCGCCGCGGTCCCTTTCGGGAAAGCAAACGACGATATTCGGCTGCTGCGGGGAGAGTATCCATCGCTCGAAAAAGAGGAAAAACTGATCACCAGTAAAATCGGTTCTTTTGACAAATCACGGTTTCTGGTGATTGAAGCCTCCACTGAGGAAGCGCTGGTGCAAAAAGAAGAAGCGGTTGCGGCGGCACTCACACGTGAAATCGAACAAAACTCACTCGATGCATTCGCCGCTGCATCGTTGTTGGTGCCGTCCTTGCGAGTGCAAAAAGAAAACAAGCAGTTTATGCAACGGTTTGTTACCGGGGCGCAGGCCCGACGTGTGTTCGATACCATGGGGTGGACAGTTGAAGATAGAAATCGCGTTGAAAAGATGATTGCGCAGAGTCGGCCGTTGCGGTTTGACGAGGTATCGTCGCAACTGGCTGCCTCGTTGTATTCGAAATTGCGACTTGGAAAGGTGGATGGCGACTGGGTGTCCGTGGTTCTGCTTCAGAATGTGAAAAAGGCGCGTTCTATTCAGCAGGCGGTTCATTCTGTGGGCGGGGTGACATATGTGGACAAAGTGGAAACCGTCACCCGGCTGTTCACCCAGTATCGCCGGGTTGCCGCGTCCCTTGTTCTGACCGCGTATGTGGTGATTTTCATTTTTCTGGTGGTGCGGTACGGTGTGAAGCGTGGTACGTGGATCATTCTTCCTCCGCTGGTTACGGCGGTGGCACTGCTCGGGGCCATGAGTGTGCTGCATATTCCAATGAATATTTTCACCTTTCTGGCATTGCTCATTGTCTTGGCCATCGGTATCGACTACACACTATTTCTAGCAGAGACTACACACGCGGCCTCGACCGGCTTTGCCATTGTGCTGTCTGGAGTCACCACGATCCTGTCTTTCGGGTTGCTGTCCCTCAGTTCCAATCCGGGGTTGCATCATTTCGGCACAGTGGTTCTGGCTGGAATGCTGCTGGCCATGTTGCTTGCACCCATATCGAGGAGCGCCGATCATGATTGAGATTACAGGCAGTCGCGCAGCAATCCGCACGCTATGGCTTTTTTGCGCGTTTTGGATGCTGCCGGGTTGTTTGGGGCATTCGGTGAACCGGAAACAGTCCCGCGTTCAGTACGAAGATGATGTGCGGGTATTGTATGCGGCTCAGGCGGTTCAGAAGCCGGTGGTCCTGGTACAGCAGGTGATATTTGCACAGGGCGATGAAACATTTGAATTCACTGCGATGATAGAAGTGGGCGGGGAATCTTTTTCGATGGCAGGCCTTTCGCCCCTGGGCAATCGATTGTTTCTGTTGACGGCAGATGGGCAGACCATTCAGTACGAATCGCAAATGCTGTTTGAGCTGCCGTTTCCACCACGGTTTCTGGTACGCGATTTTCTACTCATGTTTGGAGAGGAGCGTTTCCTGACCCGTGTGCTCGGCAGTGCCCGATGTCGTTTTTCAGATTCCATGCGCGAGTTCGGTGCGGCGTCTGACATCATAGTGACGCCGAACACCCGAGGTGAAACGCTGATTGGAAAGATGAATCTCGAAAACCGAAGGCTTGGGTATTCGCTAGAGGTCACGACGGTCCAGGCGGATGCGGTGGATGCGGGGGCAGCGCAATGACTGGAACGCGTTTCGTGAGCGATTGGTTCAAACGCCTTGTAACGGTTGGCGGTACAGGGGTGAGCTTTGTGATTTTTATGGTGTGGGGGTTCCTGCTTGGCGTGGTGCTGTTTCCGGTGATTCGGATTTTCAAAGGTCATCGGGCGAGAAGCATTTTTCACGGTCAGGTTCGATTGGCCTGGCGCGTGTTTATTCGCATTATGCAGCTTACCGGCGGTTTTCGCAGCATTCGGGTAGAGGGGGTGCATCACCTGCCCAAGGACAAACCGAGTCTGCTTATCTGCAATCACCTCACGCTCATCGATATTGTGGTGCTCGGCGCCTATGTTCGCGATTTCAACTGTGTGGTGAAAATGGGGCTTTGGAATCATCCGTTTTTCGGGTCGGTGGTCAAAGCGTGCGATTTTATTCCCAACCAGGCCAGCGAAGAATTTTTAAGCGAGTGCAAACGCAGCTTTGCTGAAAAAAGGCCGCTGATTGTGTTTCCGCAGGGAGAGCGATGTCCACCGGATGCGCCGGTGACGTTTCAGCGGGGCGCCGCCCAAATCGCAGTGCGTGTCGGAAGCGGCGTTCCGATTCACCCGGTGATATATCGGTGTGAACCCCTGTCCCTGGCCAAGGGCATGCCCTGGTACAAGGTGCCGCCTATGCCCAGACTCACGGTAACCATTCAGCCCGAACTGCCCATTCCTCAAAATGTCCTCGATGACACTGTCATTCCCCTCAAGGTCCGCAAACTCACGGCTTTCTGGGAACAGTATTTCGAACAGCAGATCCATCGGTAACTAGTTTGAATGGGGGAAATTAATTGGTTCTGACCGATATAGCGGAGTCAACGCGTACGCATCGCCTTACTCGGCGACGATTTCGGGGATTTCAACCTGGCAGATTTCAGCGGGGGTGAGCCATTTGATCATGTTGAGCCAGAAGAGCACGATTTGCGGGTTTTCCACCTCGTTGCCGTCTGTATCTATATCGGTCCACTCGCTGTCGTACGTGATCCATTCATCGCCGAATACGATAACTTTGCCTTCCCCGGGTTCGCCGACCACCATGGCCACCGCGTCGTTGTCGCCCCAGGCGATGGGGGTGCCGTTTTCGGGATTGGGCTCCACACCGTTGTCGGTAAAGATTTCTTCGATACCCTCTGTAATGGGGTGAGTTGCGAATTCAGTGAGGAAACCGGTGAGTTGCAGATATTCGTTTTGGGTTTGGTACCCGAGACCGAAAGGTGACAGTAGCCGGTTGACATTCAGAACTTCCTGTGACTCATCTCCCTGATACCCGATGGTGGTCATCAAGCCGCCGTTTCCGTTCACCCATTCTTCGAGGGCCGCCACTTCGTCTTCAGAAAACTCGTGATGAGCCGGTGAACTGTCCTGCCCGAGTTCAGCGGTGTCGGCACGTAATACGACGATGACATCGAGACCGGCCAACAGCTCTGGAGTAAGCACTTGATCGCCGATTTCTACCGGGGGAATGGAACTTTTTGAAATCAGCCAGTCGGCGAAGATGTTGCCGCCCGTGCTCCATGGACCGATGCGGCCGATGGTGCCGATATTCAGACAATCGCAGATGCCGTCGCCGCCCACGTCCACATCATCGATAATGCCGTTGTTGTCGTTGTCGATGCCGTCACAAACTTCGGGTGTCGCGTCCGCATCGGTGTCACTGTCGGTGTCGCTATCTCCATCGGCGTCACTGTCGGTGTCGCCGTCGGCGTCGGTGTCGCTGTCGCCGTCCCCGTCAGTATCACCGTCCGTATCTCCGTCGGTATCTCCGTTGGAGCCGCCATCGGCGCCGTCGTCGTTTTTACTGCATGCAATTGCCAGGATGCATACGATTAATAAAGCCCCAAAGGTCCATTCGTGTAAATGCATGGGAGTGTCCTCTCTTGCTGTTTTGTGCGATGCGTATGTCACATCTGATACATTCATGCCAAGTGTCACACATTAGCGTGCCGCTTTGTGACTTAGATGTAAAAACGACATCAAACCGCTCAAAAATAATAAAAAAAATCAGAATTGAAAATAGATGAAGGGAGCCACGTCGGTTTGAGCCAGTTTGTCAGCGGCGATAATCATGCCGATAACCAGAGCAGCCTGGACGATGGCGGGGATTCGTGCGAACTGTTTTTTTGCCTGTTCCATCCAGTTTTCGGGCATCTGATGGATGCATACCGCGGCGAGCAGCACAGCGAGGGCGGGAAATGCCATATTCGCGATACCGATACCGCCGGTCGCGATGGTTTTAAACATCAGCAGCGCGGTTTCGAAATCGGGAGAACGAAAAAAGATCCACGCAGCGCATACCACGTGAAATGTAAGCACGATGCCGGTTAATTTCGCAATTCGCGGCGGAATGGCGGCGGTGAGTTTGAGGCGTTGAATAACACGGGTGAGGACCAATGCCAGTCCGTGAATAGCGCCCCAGAATACAAAAGTGAGAGAAGCGCCGTGCCACAAACCGCCGATGACCATGGTGGCCATCAGGTTGAAGTAGGTTCGGCCGGTTCCTTTTTTTGAACCGCCCATGGGAATGTACAGATAGTCGCGCAGCCATGAGGACAGCGAAATGTGCCAACGCTGCCAAAAATCCCGCAAGTCCGTTGCGCGGTATGGTGCATTGAAGTTGATGGGAATTTCGAAACCCAGCAATGCGGCGGAACCGATGGCGATGTCGGAGTACGCCGAAAAATCAGCGTAGATTTGAAATGCGTATCCGTACGACGCGGCGAGGGTTTCAATGCCCGAATACATTTGCGGGTTGGAGAACACCGGGTCCACCAGGTGCCCGCCGATATAGTCGGCGATAACCACTTTTTTAACCAGCCCGAACGCGATTAAGAAGATGGCGCGGCTCCCTTCATCGTTGCTGACTCTCGGTGCGTGCCAGAACTGGGGCAGTAATTTTTTCGCCCGAACAATGGGGCCTGCGACCAACTGGGGAAAAAAGGCGACAAAAAGCAGGTATTGAAAGAACCACTTTGCGGGTTCTAGTTCTTTTTTGTAAATGTCGATGGTGTAACTGAGTGACTGAAATGTGTAAAACGAGATTCCCACCGGCAGCAGCACTTCGAGCTTCCAAGGCGTTACTTGAACATCGAAAACACCCATGAGCGCAGTGAATTCCCGCGCGAAGAAATTGAAATATTTGAAGGTACAGAGAATGCCCAGGTTGATGACCAGACTGGTGGCGAGAAGCAGCTTTCGGCGCATCGCGGAGTTTGTTCGATGGATGGTGCCGCCGATGACGAAATCCAGACTGGAAGAAAGAACAATAAGGCCCAGATACACCGGGTTCCAGCTTGCGTAAAACACATAACTGGCTGCCAATAAAAATAGAATTCGCAGCCTGGGGCGTTCGCCCAGCAACCAGAAACCACCGAATGCGATGAGAAAAAGGATGGCGTACTGAATGGAGTTAAACGCCATCGCCGTGCTCCGGGAGGTCGGACGTCTCGTTCATCCATTCCCAGATATACTCCGCCCATAGAACGGACTGCCTTTTGCTGAGGTGAAAATATTTTTTATGGGGAACCTCAAAAGGAATTTTTCTGGAATCCAGCAAATGACATTGGCTGGTAGCGGAAATGAGCATGTCGTAAAAACCGTTGTTGTCTTCAATCAAGGGCGGCGGTGCCACCCAGTAGCATTCGCGTGGTGAGATTTTGAGAATCATTTTTTTTATGAATTTCGCGTAGTCGTTGGGGTCTTTGGCACGGCTTACGTTGGTACCCAGATTCACTATCACAACATCTGGGCTTTTTTGCTGCAGCAGACGGTGAAGTTTACCGGTGCGCAGCCACGAACGGCTACTGGAGCCTTTCCAGGCCACGACGTTGTATGTGGCGCCAGCGGCTTGAAATTTCTTGCGAAGCGTGCCTTTCAACCCCCAGTTCTGCAAATGGGAATCACCGATGTGCAGCACGCGTATGTTCGTCCAGTTTCGTTGATTCGGTATATCTTTGTTCGATGTTTCCGGCGTCTCTGTGGGTACCACGGCGGGCAGGGGATTCGCGACGCCGATAGCGGCTGTCGTGAAGATGAAGATAACAAGTATCGTGGGCGCAAGATATTTCACCCCTCTTCATAAACATCAAACCGACACATTTGCCAAGGGAAGAAGTGAGGAAAATGACAAAACCGTTGTGAAGAATTCGTAACAATGCGGTGCGGTCTATTCGAAACATATCAGACGGCCGGTATTAAAGATTTATAATTATAGCCGTTTATCCAACTGACGATATCAAATTTGTTTACAAGGGAAAGAACTGTGGGCAACGAGAGACAATCTATTCTGCTGCTGTTTTTCAGGCGAATGGTGTTTATTGTTGTTGTCGGAATGGCGGTTGTAGCGTTGTTGTGGACCCTGGTGGAGCTTGATGATTATCGCTTTCAGGTGGAACGACTGCGAGAAAAGAGCATGCTCGCGCAACAGGAGCAGTTGAAGCATGAAGTGGATCGGGTTATTTCGTTCATCGAATATAAGCGTTCCGAAGCGGCGCCCCGACTTCGCAAGCAATTGAAGGAGCGGGTGAACGATGCTCATCAGTTGGCGACCAGCATTTATGAACGATACAAATCTCAAAAGAGTGAATCCGCGATTGCTGAGATGATTCGCACCGCATTGCAGCCGGCGCGTTTTTTTGATGGGCGGGGCTATCTGTTTGCCGTGGATGGCACTGGAACCGTGCAGTTTCATGGATTTCAACCCTCAGAAATCGGGAACAACCTGCTTGACGGTAATGATTTGGAGAAGCGCTCCTTCGCTCAGAAATTTATCGATGCCGGACGTTCCGCGGCACATGAGGGGTTTGTTGAATATCGGTATCTGCACCCGGACGGCGGCAACGGGTACGCCGAGAAAATATCTTACATCAAATATTTTCAGCCGCTGGATTGGGTAATCGGTGGAGGTGAGTATCTTAGCAATGTGGAGGATGACCTGAAGCAGGAAGCGGTGAATCGGATTGAACGGATTCGGTTCGGCAAGGACGGATATGTGTTTGCGGGAACGTATGATGGGGTAAGTTTGTCAGGCCCTGCCAAGGGGAAAAAAATGTGGGATGTTCAGGATCGGGATGGCCTGTACATCGTTCGGGAGTTGGTGTCAAAAGCTCAGACGGGAGGTGGTTTTGTCACCTATGTGATGCCGGCGCTGGAAGGAAAGAAGAGTGAGCCGAAGCTCAGTTACACGCGCGGTATTCCCGAGTGGAAGTGGTATGTGGGCGGCGGTATGTATGTGGCCGATATTGATGCCGAGGCGAAAATTCAGCGTGCACATCTGGTCGCCCACTTGACGCAGCATAGTATTCGGTTGGTTGTATTGATGCTTCTTTTGGTGGCGGCGGCGCTGGTGTTCGGCCGACTGCTTCAGCGTCAGCTGCGTACGGAATTGCATGCCTTGTTTCATTTTTTTGAACGGTCAAGAAAGCGCGATGCGAGGTTGGAACCTGATTCGTTTCAGATAGAGGAGTTTCAGAAAATTGCCCGATGGGCAGCGGAGAGTATCCATGAACGAAATAAGATGGAGGATTTTCTGGTTCAGAGCGAGAAGATGACGTCCATCGCCACGTTGGCTGCGGGGATGGCTCATGAAATCAATAATCCACTTGCCGGAATTATGCAGAATGCGCAATTGCTGGAGCAGCGCGTCCTGTCGGATACCAGCAGGAATGAACGGGTGGCAGAGCAGTTGGGGGTTTCCCGGGAGTCGTTAAAGCGATACTGCGAGGCACAGAGAGTGAAAACACTGATTGAGAATATCCGCACCTCGGGTGTTCGTGCGGCTGCGGTCATCCGAGATATGCTCTCTTTTTCAAGAGCGAATTCGGCGGAGCTGGAATATCGTAATCTTGCAGAGACAATCGATTTGTCGCTTCAGCTGGCGAAGGTGGATTTTGATGTGGATGAGCGGTTTGATTTTCAAAAAATTGCAATCGTCAAGAAATACCGACCAGATGTGGAGGCGTTATTCATTCGTGGTCAAATTCAGCAGGTGCTGTTGAATCTGCTCAACAACGCGGGGTACGCGCTGTGGGAATCACATATAAATGGAAATGCTGAAAGCCGGGAGATGAAAATCGAAATTGACGCCGTGGTTGAAAACGACTGGGTGCGGGTGTCGGTATCCGACAACGGACCGGGCATTTCACCCGAGGCGATAGGACGCGTATTCGAGCCTTTTTTCACCACCAAGGCGGTGGGCAAGGGAACCGGTTTGGGACTGGCCGTGAGCTACTTCATCATCACCCGTCAACACGGCGGCGATTTTACGGTGTCCTCTCCTCCCGAAGGCGGTGCGCGGTTCGAATTCACATTGCCCACCTCTTCATCGCAGGTGCATCAAGACGATTCGGTTGTGCAATAATGGGAGGGGACATGGCTAAATGGCAACTTGTGGTCGTAATGTGGTTTGCGCATTCGTTGTTTGCTCTCTCGGCAACGGCGGCCGAACCCCAAAACGCGGCCTCGTCGGATGCGCCCGGTCGCGTGGGATACGCATATGGGCTGTATCTGGAAACCGCGGATGAGCGCTTTTTACTGAAGTTCAATGGAATGTTCAAATTGCGGTACACCTATCTTGCGGCCGATGTGTCGGAAAGCGCGCGAAAGCGAATCAATCGGTTCAGCAATCCGAATGCGGTGTTGTTGTTTTCGGGGCATTTATTCACTCGGAAGCTGACATTTACGATTTTTCCGGATTTTGGGTTGGGGCAGTTCAAGGTGGCCTATATTTATTTTCTGTATGAGTTGAAAAAAAATCGACTGTACGTTCGCGTGGGACAGGGAAAGAAGCCGTATGGCCGACATTATCTGACATCGCCGATAGAAAAAACCTTCGTACTGTTTCCCAGTGCGTTTTCATATGCCAAGACCGGCCTTCCGCTTGGGTACGGCATAGATATCGGTGTGGAGTTCAGCAACAATTTCATGGCGTCCAGACCGGGTGTGGAGTGGGCCGTCGGCTTGTTTAACGGCACCAACGCCATGCCTGTGGTACGAGGTACAGTGCATCCGTCCATAACTTCTGAAGATGGTCAATTGGTTCCTGTGGAAGATGCGCCCATTGAGGAGGTGACAGTAACCAATTACCCATAGCGGTTTCAGCCGACTTTGGTGGCGAGAATTGGATACAATGTGGGAAACGTGAAGGGGTATACCGGTTCTGATCTGGAGGGCGGTCCGCCCCGGCTGGGTGTTGGTGCATCCGTGCAGGCGGATTTTGATGCGGATTGGGACGACTACGGGATGCTGCGTGGGAAATGGATGCGATTTTCAAGTGGGAACATTTCACTGCGGCGGCGGGATGGTACTTTGTGAGCGAGTCGGAAGGGAGCTTTTACGAATCCCCTGAGTATGTCGGACATGCGCTTCGCAGCAAGGTGGGCATGGTGCTGGCACAGAAATTTGAGCCGGCGTTTCGGTACAGCTTCTGCGATCCGGCAGGTGACGAGGCAAACAATCTGCACGAGTTCACCGGCGGACTCGGCATATTCTTTTACGGTTCGCAGTTCAAGTGGGACACCAATTTCACTGTGGACTGGTATTCCGGCGCGCAGCGTACCGACTACATCGCGGTGTCGCAATTTCAACTCTACTTTTAACCCGTATATCGTTTTC
>JAFGXQ010000171.1 GCA_016936575.1 Deltaproteobacteria bacterium | reverse complement strand
TTGGACCTGGAGGCGGATTTGGGGGTGGATTCGGTACAGCGTGCGGAGATATGGGTATCGCTGACAACGGAGTACGGCTTGAATCAGGATGTGCGACCGGAAGGGGCGCGCACGATTTCGAACCTGGCCAGGACCCTGGCGGGTATGGATGCCGACAAGGGAGGGTCGGCCACCGGAAAAAAGCCTGAAGCGGAAGCACCGACTCTCAGTGCTTCCGTAAGTTCCGAGGTGTATGAATTGCCGGCTGTTGCAGCGCCGGATGACACGCAGGCATGCCATTTGTATGCGGCCGGAACCCAGTTTATTGACGAAAGTCAGATGGACGCGTTTGACTGTAAACAGGTGTTGGCAATTGTCGGTGCCGACAGCGGTGCACTGCTCGGACGATTGAAGCGACGATTTGCCAAACGCGACATTGAGTTGAATTCAGTTAAAGATTCTGTTTTGGTTGATATGCCGGACACTGAAGTCGAGGCGTTGTTGAGCGGAATTGATACCATTCTATACTTGGCACACGAGAATACCGCGCAAACGCCATGGGACGGTGAATTGCTGCAAAATACGCTCGATGACCAGGTTGGTACACTGTATGCCGTGTTTCGTGTGTTGATTCCGATGTTGACGGCAACTCCCAAACGTTTGATTTTCCCTGTATCGATGGACGGTCAGTTCGGTGTGAAAGGAACGTCTGAAAATTTACTGGGTGCATTCCCCTGCGGCTTCGTCCGTTGTCTCGACAAAGAGCTTGCCGACAGCAAGTGCCAGCTTATCGATGCCGGTTCGATGGACTGGGCGGATGTGATTGACAATAATATTGAGGTGGTTTCGCCTTATCTGGAAATGGGTATGGTGGAGAGTGGGCGGGTGATTCCGGTAATGGCACAGGTAGCGCCCTCTGCGGAGCGGCGAATGGAACTCGAGAAGGGTGATCTGGTATTGGTGACCGGCGGCGCGCGTGGAATCGTGTTCGAATGCGTGTATGCCCTGGCACGATACACGGGATGCAAACTGGTGCTGACCGGTCGGACGGATTTGCCAGAGGGGAGTCCCGATTGGCTGCGGGTGGGTGCGTCGGAAATTGATGCGGTAATTCGCCAGATGGAAATCGATTTGGTGAAAAACGAAGGGCTCAAGCTGCCCGAAGCGAAGCGCATCGGAACGAAATCACGTTCCCAGTGGGAAGTGGTGCGAAATTTAAAACTGCTGGCCGATGCGGGTATCGAAGCAGTGTACGAGAAGTGTGACGTATCAGACGCCAAGGAGTTCGGCGGATTGATTCAGAAAATTTCGAAGAAGGAAAGCATCGTTGGTATCGTTCATGGGTCCGGGGTTCAGAAATCGGCCATGATCATGGATCTTCCCGACAAAGCAATCGAATTAACGCTGAAGACAAAACTCACTCCCCTGTTCACGATGATTGATCAAATTGACTGGTCTGCGGTGAAACTGTTTTCCGGGTTCGGCTCGATTGCGGGGCTGTTCGGAAATTTCGGGCAGAGTGACTATGCGCTTGGCAATGATATGTTGGCCTGGTTGGTGAAAGAATTGGTTGCCGAGCACCCGCATATTCATGCCCAAACCGCGGAATGGACAGCGTGGACAGGTACCGGGATGGTGAGCGAGCAGGAGGGGAAGCGGTTCAAAGAAGCCGGCCTGATAGCGCTTACGGTGGAGACGGGCGTTCCGCTGTTCATGGAAGGTATCACCGGGGTTGCGGACGGACGGGTAGCCGCATTCAACGCTACGGCGGATTTCGCGGTGGGGCGTCCGTTCCTGGTGCATCCGGTTGCGGCTCGGCCGCGTACACGGTTGGTGACCAAGGGGAAAGACGGCGCTGCGGATTCGGTTCATTTTTCGCTGTTGACCGATACGTACATCAATCAGCATCTGGTGAATATGGAACCGGTGATTCCCGGTACGTTTGTAACAGAGATTTTTGCCGAAACGCTTCATAAGTCAGGGTTGATTCCATCAGAAATTCATTTCCGGCGGCCCATGCAGTTGCGTGGCGATGAGCTCGAAGTCGATGTCGTACGCACAGACGATGACCAGATGATGCTGGTTCCCAAAGACCGCCCGCAGTTGAACGCGAAGGCGTTGGCAAATTTGTCGTATGCCTCGTGTAAACTGGTGAAGAGTGCATCTGTTGAAGGAGCGAAATTGAAAATTTCAAAGAAAGATTTGAAACAGCTTCAGCAGTTGAGCCTGGAAACCAGTGCATCGTTCTATTCAATGTTGGATGAGAAGTTCTACAAAGCGTTGAAAACCGGTCCTGTATTTCGGGGGGTGCGCGCTACCCTCGAAGACGGCGATATGTTCTACAGCACGGTGACGATGACAACTCAGGCGTTAGCGGCCTTGGAGCAACCCGGAGAATTCGTGTTCAATCCGGTACTGGCCGATATGGCGGTGCAGGTGGCTGCCGCCTGGGCGATGATTCGTTATAACGCCATGGAGATTCCTTTTGAAATCGGAACGCTTCATGTGGCTGGAACGATCAATTCGTCTGATGCGGTTGTGATCTGCAAAGAAAAAGAGATTAACGCAGAAAAATCCACCATGGATGTGGCAGTTCGAAACCTGGACGGCAGTCTGATTATGACGTTGAACGGGTTGGTTCTGAAAACCATCATGACTGGAGAATAGAAATGTCGGTATCATTGGGGGTGACGATTCCACAAAGCACAGATGTCGTTGTCATCGGCGCCGGATTGGGTGGTCTGATCAGCGCCGTCGAACTGGCCCGACAGGGGCTCGATGTGTGCGTGTTTGAAAAACAGCTGGAGGCCGGAGGGTATGCGCACAATTTTAGGCGCAAGGGGTTTCATTTCGATGTGTCGTTGCACCATATCGGCGGATTCAGCCCGGGGTCTCTTACCCATGGCATTCTTGAGAGTTTGGGAATTCTTGAAAAGTTGCAGCTCACTCGTCCGAAAACATTGTTCAAGGCGGATTTTCCGGATTTCTCGATTTCTTTACCGAACGACAAAGACAGAATTATCGCGATTCTATCAAAGGAATTTCCCCACGAAGCAGACGGCATTCGAGCGCTGTTTGAATTTTTACCGCGGTTGAAAAATGATGTGATTGCGCCGACCATGGTACCGGATTTCAATGTTCCCATTCATGATCGAGTGAGTACCGAATACCTGGATCGAACCTACCAGCAGTTGTTGCAACAATATGTGGGAGACCCCCGTTTGCTGGCGGTGCTGGGACAAATGTGGTCGTACATCGGTATTCCGCCCAGTCAGTCCGCCGCGAACTTTTCGGCGTGTGTGAATGCCAGTGCATTTGTGGAAGGGGAATGGGGAATCCTGGGTGGCGGTGCCGCCCTGGTGCGCGATATTCTGGAGCGCTTGAGAGAATTGGGCGGGGACTGCTACGTCTCGAAAGAAGTGGTGGAGATTGTGGTGGAAAACGGGGAAGTCGTCGGAGCCCGTCTTGATGATGGTCGTTTGGTGCGAGCAAAAGTAGTCATTTCGGCGACCAATCCGGTGTACACATTTGATCAGCTGGTCAACCAGGATGATGTGTCTGAAATATACCGGTATCGATTGCGACAGATGACACCGTCTCTCTCGATGTATGCCATGTACCTGGGATTGGATTGCTCTGCTGATAGTTTGGGCATGGCGGATTCAAACTACTTTTTCAACCATGATGTTAACCCTGACAAGGCGTTCGAAAAAGTACTGAAGCATGAGATTGAAAAAACGGATTACTGTTACAATAACGCCACGATGCTGCAGGCATCGGTTGCGCCGGCGGGGTGTTCGATTGTCTCTTTCATGGAACCCACGCCGTCTTTTGATTGGCTTGAAATCCCTGAAGATGACTACCGGAAAAGGAAAAATGAAGTACGGGCAACCCTGCTTGATAAATACGAACAGAAGTTTCCCGGATTGCGTAAACATATACTGGTAGATGAATTTTTTACGCCGCGTTCGTTGGCCGCGATAACCAATAACCACGAGGGAGCGGTGTATGGCTTTTCACAGTCTCCCGAGCAATCCAATAATCGACGGCTTCGAAATCGAACGCCCATCAAGGGATTGTTTCTCAGTGGCGCGTGGACTTGGGCGGGGGGCGGATACGAAGGCGCGATGACCAGCGGTGTTCAGACAGCCAGAACCATCATGCAGGAGTATAAAATTCCGTACAAGGCGCCGTTTGTGCGGCTGCATTCAGATTCGAAAGAGATTATCCAACATGCGGACGGCACGCAGGGTGATGGATTGATTCCGTTGATTCCATTCGACGATGCGGTGTCCCTGGATTCACACTACAAATATATTTTCAGGGTGTCGGTGTATGGGGATGAACTCAATTCCCGAGGCAATGCCGACGCCAGTTCGTATCTTCGGTACCTTGACAGGGCTCGGATGGAGGCCATCGAGGAAATCTGCGGAGACGAGAGTTCGTGGCACAGAGAATACCAGATTAAGGTGTATCGAATAGAGGCCCGTTGTGCCACGGTGGTGCGATTGGCCGACAAGCTGGAAGTGCGAACCGGAATTCGTCGTATCACCAATCATCGTGCATCATTTGATCAACGGATTATCAACACCCGCACCGGGCGTGTGGTATGCGATGCGACGGTGGAAGTGCTGTTTCTCGACAAAGACGACAACCTGGTATCTGTGCCGGAGGGGCTGGTCAACACCGACGATGCCATTCCGAATTTTGAATCGGACCGCACTGAGCCGCTTCCGTTTAAATATGAAGATCAGTTCCCGTTCCGAACGCGGTTTAGGGTGTATTTTGAAGATACCGATCTGCAATCGATTATGTTTCACGTATCGTATGTTCGATTTTGTGAACGCGCGTTGTTCGATTTGGTGCAGTCCATTTGGCCCGATGTGTCAACCAATGTATGGATGACGCGAACCAATGCAACTCTTTCCCGAATTGATATTCGATATCTGAAAGCCGCCGTGCTCGGTGACAAAGTCGAGGTTCGAACCACGTTAATGGGAATGGACGTGCGCAAGCTTTCATTTGGTCAGCGGGTGGTGAAAGTTGAAACCGGCGAAGTGCTGGCCGATACGGTGACCGATGTGGAATTCCGTGACCCCCAGGGGAACTATTTCCCGGTGCCCAAGCAGATTGCCGATATCGCACAGGGGCAGCTCGCACAGATGGAGCAGTAGCCTATGAGTTTGTCGTCTTATCTGGCCACCAGAGAGAATCTCGAGTTGGTAGAAAAGAAGTCGTGGAAACTGGGACGTCCGCTGATTGTTGAAAAAGGGCTGTCATACTATGATGAACACCCCGAAGAGACGGCTCAGATTGTTGACAATATGCGTCGCATCGGATTGCCCGATTCCGATTCTGCGGTTCGAGACACCCAACGAGAGATTGTGGCGCATTACTACGAAAAGCTGTTCGCCCTGGTGAAGCGTTATGAAGCGGTGTGGGTATGTCGCAATCGCGTGGAAATCGCTCCCGGCGCGTTGGAGCCGTTCGAAGAGGCCAAACGGGACGGCAAAGCGGTTTTCGTTGCCCAATCCCATTTCGGTGCAACCTATCTGCTGGGAAGTGTGCTGATGGTGAATGGGTATGACCTCAACATGGTGGGGAAATTCCCCGATCCGGTCGGGGCCATGCTCGAAAAAAGCAGCGCGGCCATTACTGAGCGATATGGTATCGGCCGCGTGAACATCATCAATCTGGCAAGGCCGAATTGCGATGCTCCCATGGAGATGCTGAAGGCGCTGATTCAAAAGCAAATTATATCGAATGTGTTCGATGAGAACAACGAGTTCTGCAGACCGGTTACGTTCTTTGGCACGCAGATTTTCGGCGGCAGCGGCATGGACATGATTTTGAAGAACTTCAACGACGACCGGGTCATTCTGGTTACGCCGTTTCTGCGCCGCACCAGTGATGAAACGTTCATCTACGAGGTCGAACGGCATTCCTTCAGCAGCGGCGATATTATCGCCGGCTTCTACCGCTCCCTCGAAAACAAAGTCCGGGCATACCCCGCCCAGTGGTACTTCGTGCACGAATTCCACGAAAGCTTCATCGACAAACGCAAACGCAGCTGAAACCACACTCGCGAATTTATGCAACACTCCGCCTGCAAGTTCGATTATAGAGCGGCCCAAGGGACGAAAAGAACAAGATCTCATCCGTCAATCACAATTTCTGATATATTTTACGGCTGATATTCGTACGCCCCAGGATCCACTACAATCGAAGCATCACCATCACCGCTGACCATGCGATTGTTGCCGGCGGCGTCGGAGGGAAGCCTTTCATCCGTGTCGGCGTCGCTATCAATATCGAATTCATCGACCGGCAAGTCGCCGTTATTGGCGTCGTCCAGAATTGGAGAGGAACTGCTCAATTGAAGGTCGCCGCTGTCAATGTCTATAAAAACCGGGTTGGTTCCAACCACATATGCGCAGTTGCCGAATGGAACTGTTGCACAGCCACCTTCAATCACAGAGTAGGTAATCGGAATTTCATTGGTGGTGTTGCTGAAGATTTGAACCTCACTGCCAGTCCCGGAACTGTTGCCCCAGAAGATGCTGTTGTACACTCTGGTAGTATTCCCATTGTACAACCCACCACCGTTTTCGCTGGCGTTATTGCGTACAACGGTGCCGTTGAATACTTCGATGGTACCGCTGTTATAGATGCCGGCGCCGTTGTTGGCCTGATTGTTGTAGAAGGCACTGCTGACAATCTTGTTGTTTACACTGGCATACAATCCGCCGCCGCTGACGCCCGCGACATTGTCCCGAAATACGCAATTGATGATGTCTGAACTCGATAACGTTGCGCCGCCGCCGTAGAAGTTGGCGGTATTATTGGAGACGCTTGTATTCACAAGGAGGGGGCGTACGCTGGCCGCGATAATCCCGCCGCCTTCATCGGCCGAATTCCCGTCGATGCGACTGTTTTGAATCACTGCGCTGCCATATGAAAGATACAAAGCACCGCCCATGCCAGTCGCTGTGTTGTTTATAAAATCACAGTTATTAATGTACAAATTCGAACTTTCGCTGAAAATTCCACCGCCGTCCTCCGCGGCATTTTCCTGGAAAACGCTGGCGGATATGCGGGGTGAGGTGTATTCATTGCGCATTCCTGCGTCTTCATTGTACTCAAATACGCAACCGGATACGGTTGTCGCCGGTGGCGACGTTGTGCTTCCAGGGTATTGGTTCAACATGCCGTATCCGTGATTATTGCTGAACGTACTATTAGTAACCACCGACTCCGCAACGCCGATATTGGCCATGCCGTTTAGGTTGCCATAGAAAAAGCAGTTAGTTACAGTGGGCGAAACGCCGTCATTTAACATTCCGCCACCTTCACTACTATTATCGGGATAGCCGCCGGTAATGGTCACGCCGTCGATGGTTACATTGTCGGCGCCGGTAACCACATGGTAGACATTGTCGGTCATCGTCGTGACATCGCTGGTGTCATTTCCATTCAGATCCCCGCTGAGGATTACTTGGTGGGTGATGGGGTCGCGTTCATCGCGGTAATGTTCTCCGCCGACAAATCCGCCGTACAGATTTACTCCGGCGTATAACTGAAACGTATCGGAACGATTCGCGCCGGGAAGATACGTTCCTTCTGCGATCCATACTTCGCAGCCATTGGTGTTTGCGTTTGAAATGGCGATTTTCAGCGAGGGATATGCGGTACTCCATGATGCACCATCGGTCTGCGGGCCGGCGGTGACATCTCCGTCCACGTATACGACACAGTCGGTGCAGTCCGCTCCGGTCCATCCTGCGGCGCAATAGCAGGTGGCATCCTCGCAAGTACCGTTTGTATCTTTGCAATTTTCAATTAAATCGAGCTGGTTGCCGCAATTGTCAAATGACGCCACATCCCCATCTCCGTTGCAGCCGTTGTGATCGAATATCCCGTAGTCGCAGCTACCGGTATCCGTGCCTGTGTCCGTATCTGTATCAGAATCTCTGTCCGTGTCGGAATCCGAATCCGAGTCTGTGTCTGCGTCAGAATCGGTGTCCGTGTCTGTATCCGCGTCGGTGTCCGTGTCTGTATCCGCGTCGGTGTCTGAATCTGAGTCGGTGTCGGTGTCGGTATCCGTGTCAGAATCGGTATCGGAGTCAGTGTCAGTGTCAGTGTCTGTGTCTGTGTCTGTGTCTGTATCTGTATCTGTATCTGTATCTGTATCTGTATCTGTATCTGTATCTGTATCTGT
>JAFGXQ010000170.1 GCA_016936575.1 Deltaproteobacteria bacterium | reverse complement strand
TGACACCGATACAGACACAGACTCTGACACCGATACAGACACAGACTCCGACACCGATACAGACACGGACTCTGACACCGATACGGACACGGACACAGGGACCGACACCATCGACTACGCAACCGCGAATTGCACCATACTTTATCCGCAGGCCACCGTGTATGACGGCGCATATCTCGATACCGACTCGTCAGAGGTCGTTCCGGTATCAGACGAAGTTCACGTGCTGGTTTCCCTGCCCGGTCTGACGGATCAAGCAGGAAACTCCGGTGCCATTCTGGCGCAGGCGGGGTATGGTTCGCGGTTTACCGATCCTTCCGGATGGGTCAACTGGCAAACCGCTTCCTACCTGAAGGACAGCTGCAACCCGGTAGCCCCGGAAACCGATACCGCGCTGAGCGATTGCGGTTCTGACACCGACGTTTTGTATGACACGTTTGCTTCGACATTCGTGGGCGTGGACGAAGGGGTCTATTTCTTTGCATTCCGAATTTCGTTCGACAGCGGCAGCACCTGGATGTACTGCGATACCACCTGGACTACCGTTTACGACGACTACAATGTTATCGAAGGCGGTATTATGTCGGTCACAGACCATGACTGCTGGAGCAATCCCGATCCATCCGGGTACGAATGCGACGACTGCGAGGACAACGACAAAAACGGTCTGGTGGATGGGTTTGATCCCAAATGTCTGTTCGCTGACGATCGTGTCGAGGTCGACTTCACCACCAATATTCCCGGAGACGAAACCACCGCGGTGACCGCACCGTTCGATTGCTTTGTCGACGGCAACTCCGGCGGCAGCACCGACAACTGCAACATGCATTCCTGCTGCGATCTGTTTGATCCGCAGATGGACGATTATTTTGACTTCCCGGATGTTCCCGGGGAGATGGATAATCCGCCCGACCCCAATTGCCAGGTGGATTGCCCCGCGGTTTGCGGAGACGGTCTCTGTGGATATATGGAAACCTACCTCACCTGTCCGGAAGACTGTCTGGAGACCTGCGGAAACATGTCGTGCGAAACCGGTCTGGGAGAAAGCGCATACACGTGCTCCGCTGATTGCGCCAATTCCTGCGGCGATGGGTACTGTACCCACAGCGAAGACTACGAGGGCTGCGACACAGACTGCGGAGAACTTTGCGGGGACGGCAGTTGCCAACTGGGTCATCCGGAATGTGACGGTTACGACCGTTCCGACTGTCTCAACCCCGACACCACCAATTACATAACGAACCCTGTCGATTTCCCCGACAAAAACTGCGTCGAGGCGTGTGTGGTCAAAATTCCGCCGGGATGTGACTGTTGGGGGTGCTGCACTGTCTGTATCGACAACGAATGCGAAAACATCTACACCTCGCCGCAGGTATCACCGGAATGCAACGATGACACGTTCCACGATCCGTCTAAATGTCTGCGCTGTGAACAGAAATTCGAAGATGCGTCTGTCTGCCCCACAGATTGCGGCGACACCTGCGGAGACGGATACTGCACCGGTACAGAAACCTACAGCACCTGCAGCCAGGATTGCGCGGCGGCATGCGGCGATACCGTCTGCGACACAGATACGGCGGACTCCGACCCGACGGAAAGCGCTGCCACGTGTCCGGCCGACTGCACGACACCGGTATGTGGAGACGGCCTCTGTGATGCCTCTGAAGTGGGTATTTGTCAGGATTGTGCCCCATCTTGCGGAGACGAAACCTGCGGGCTCCAATGCGGCCACGCTTGTGACCCGTCCAATTGCATCATCTGCCCCGGAATGACCGCCGATGATTTGCCGAGTGAATGTGACTCAGAAGGAAACCAATGTCCCAACGGTTGGGATTCATGCGCCAGCCAGTCAGAATGCCCGGCCGGATCTTTCTGCGGCTTCGGTTGCTGCATCCCTCAGGACTAAGATACTCCTAATCCTGCATCATCCGCCCATTGCAGTAGCGGTGGGACTTCCGCCGCGCCGATAACAGCTACTCAAACACAATCTCATCAATTGTCACAGACATCTGTTCACCGCCGCCGGCAATGGTGATTCCGTTCAGGGACTCAAATCCCGCGCACGCCGTTGCCAAATCAAATTCGATCAATGTCCACTCTCCGGCCGCGAGAGACGCTTGCTGTTCGCTGCATCGTTCTCCATTGTTTGACGGAGCAACGATCAGTTGCGCAGCCGTCTGGGAAAAAACACGAAGGGCGGCGGTCGAGAAAGTCGCTACCGGAAACGCCTGACGATAGTAGAAATGCGCTCCGCCCCATACGTCAAGCGAAACGTCAAGGCATGAAGCACTGTTGTTGTAGCAATTGCTGTTCACCTCGGTGACAGACGATGCATCTCCCCATGGATTGGGTTGCCATACCACCCCCTCAATCCCACCCCACTCGTCCCAATACACATCTCCCGGCGGTGTGAATGGACAATCGACCACTTCGTACACCTGTTCAAACTGCACGCCCAAATCAAATGCATCACCGCCGCCTGACATATACGGCACCGAATTTGCCGCCACCAGCGTCTCGCCCATCGTACTGGTGAGCTGAAAATAAATTCCATCGCTCTCGTCTGGTGCGGGGCCTTCCAACACATGCATCGCACCGCCGCTTCGCTCCGCCGCCACCCACGGTCCGTCCGCAGACGATGCAATGGCGGCGGAACGCACGGGAATGCGATGATTCAGCACAGCGAACCGAAGATACCCCCACTCATTGGAATCGTTGATCTGTACATGAATGCCCCCCTCCACCGGGCAAGGAACCCTACGCGCACTGGCCTCGTCCAAACCGCCGCCACCGAGAAACGCAGCGGCCTCCCGCGACAGATCAAAATGAAAATGCCCGCCGGAGCAGAGGGGGTTTCCTTCGATGGGGCACAGATTATTCACCATGACAATTCCGGTGGCATTGACCGTTGATACTTCCCAGCATTCCCCGCACGATTCGCCCACCGCTCCCTCAAATGAACTGTTGTTCCACGGCTCGGCAATGGCAGTATGCATGCCGTCCTGCACAAACTGCGGCAAAAAGGAATGATTCGCACGCCACTCGCACCAACCACCGCCGTCGGCATCATACGAAGTGAGTCGCACGCTGGTGCAGGAGCCGTCCACCGGTTGCGGTTCACCTTCAAAATACCCTACTTCGTTGGGGTTGTCCCCCTCACTTCCATCTCGGCTGCATCCCACCAAAAGAGCGGCCACACTGATAAACAAAATCAATTTCATCTGAATTATTCCTTGGGTTCCGGTTTTCATCATATTGTAAGCGACCCCTGTAAAAATAAAAAGAGCGCAAGCGGTTCCATGCCCACGAAACCGTCCGAATGAATCAAACACAAAAAAATTTGACAAAAGTGTTTAGCAGGTATACATTGTTTTGGTGATGAAAGACGCCCGTACCCAAATTATTGAACAGTTGCGACGCATTTCGCGAAAGAAAAGCGACCTTGAAAAAAAACCGCATGAATACGGTACCGGTATTCTCATGCAGCACGCGGAAATGTACATGGTTGAAGTTCTGGGCCAGAACGAAGGAATGAGCGTAACGAAAATCGCCAACGTGATGCAAATCACCAAAGGCGCGGTTTCGCAGACATTAAAAAAGCTGGAACAGAAAGGGCTGATTCAGAAATTTCCCGATCCGGCAAATGCGTCGAGAACGCTGATTTATTTAAGTTCAGAAGGGAAACGTGTGTTCTCAGCACATCAGAAATGGCACCGGAAAGTGGACGGAGGGTTCAGCGAATACCTGGATGGCTTACTTGGAAATGATGTTTTGCTGATTCGGGATTTTCTGAATCGATACGAATTTTTTCTGGACAACCGCAGCGAATAAAAAAATTTATCCACAGTGTTTAGATGCTATACGTATAGAACATATACACTTTATTCATTGTCGATAAGCGCGAAAACGGGAGGAAAGCATGAAAACCATCTTTGTTTTGACCCATGTGGCGATGTCTGTCGCAGAAGCATTGTGGGCGTCCATTCCCCAAAGCACCTCCGAAGTTCTCTTTCTTGTCGGATTGTTTTTCACCGGAGCACTCGCTAGTTTCACTAATATGCTCAGTGGCGGCGGGTCAATGATCGTATTGGGGTTCATGATGCTGCTGGGTGTAGATCCGGCAACCGCGAACGGTACCAATCGAGTGGGTGTGCTGGTGAGCACGGCGACGGGTGCGGCTGCGTACAGAAGTGAGAACTACACCGACATCAGGGAAAGCCTCAAACTTGGCTTGTGGTCTATTCCCGGTGCGATTGCGGGAGCATTTTTTTCGGTGCGTATCAGCGGCGCGTTGTACGAAAAACTGCTGGCAATTGTTATGATTGCTGTGGTGGTGAGTATGTTCTTGCCCAAACGATCCACTAAAAAAAAAGACGCGCCGGGAAAAGGAAAATGGATGTACCCGGCCATGTTGCTGGTGGGGTTCTACGGCGGTGCGGTGCAGGTGGGGGTGGGAATTTTTATCTACGCAGCGCTGCGCCACTTGGGAAACATGCCGCTGATGCGCGTGAATATGCACCGGGTGTTTATTGTGCTGATATTCATCGTACCGGTGATGGCCGTGTTTATATGGAGCGGCAAAATCAATTGGGCGTACGCGGTTGTGTTGTGTATCGGCAACGCTGTGGGGTCTTGGGTTACCGTGAAGTGGACGCTGAAAAAGGGAGATAAGATGATAAAAATCGGATTGGCCGCTTCAGTCGTATTGATGTCGATGAAGTTTCTGGTGTTTTAACGGCCGATTTTTGCGTCGTGAAAAAATGTGGTACACTCCCCTTCAATGAGCAGAACCAAAATATCGGTTCGGTTTCAAACCATCGACGCGTTGACCACCGAATTTGAAACCAACCTCACCAACGGGGGAACCTTCATTTCCGATGCGCCGCCCCTTGAAGAGCGTGAAGAATGCGATATTGAATTCATCCATCCGCTGAATACCCTAACCCTGATTGTGCACGCCCGGGTGGTGTGGATTGCGCCCGACAACAGCGGTGCGGGCGTGGCGTTTGTCGGCTTCGGCCCCGAACAACGTGACGAAATCGAATCATTTGTCAGGTCGACAACGCCTGAGAACACGCCCATTCTCGATGCGGCGCTGGAAGACCCGCAGAATCAATCTGTTCATCAACGACTGCGAAATCTGAGCGTAACCGAACAATTGAGAATCGCCCGCAGCGGCAACAGCAATGAGCGCATCGCGCTGGAACGAATTTACGGCAAAAGTGTTTGGGAAGCGCTGTTACACAATAACAAACTCACCATCCCTGAAGTGGCGCGCATCGCCCGAATGGGCGCACTGCCGAAACCGTTGGTGGAGACGATTGTGGCAAACCCCTCATGGGTCGCCAGTCCACCGGTAAGACGCGCGTTGCTCACCAACCCCCGGCTCACCCGAGATCAGATTCCCAAGGTGTTGAAATCCATGCCCCAGTCGGAACTTCGGTTGGTTCCCAAACAGATGGCATACACCGCAATCGTCCGCGAAACCGCAAGACGACTGCTGAAGCATTGATACGCGGCGAATCGTATTTCATCAGTGCAGCGGTAGAAAAGCGACTAAATGGAAACGCGATACGGCGCGATGCTCTGCTTGAATCGCTCTTTTTCCCGGTTGTTCGACGTAACTTTCTTGATGTGCACTACTGCCTGGCGAAAGGCACTTCGATTGTAGCTGGTTCCATGTGTACGAACATAGGTTCGGGTCACATCCAGTGCCACCTGGTGCGCGAATTGTTCGTCTAATGTGCCGGCACCGAGGTACAAACAATGGTACTCCCGAACCGGATTCGTATTCATGGGGCACGGCGTGAATCGGCAATGCATCGGTCTGACCGCATCGATACGGCAATGCGTTGTTTCATCAAAAAAAATACAATGCTGCGAACGCCGTAGCTGAAGCACTCCCCCAGGCGTTTTCGCCGGCTGTTTATCAATATACCTGGTGAAAAAATCCTTATGTGAACAAGGCAGTGCCCGGCTGATTCGAATGACATCTGAAAGCGTAATTAACGTTTCTCCTGCGGCCTTACCCCGATGCGCACAGGTGCTGCAATCGTACACCATTCCCAGCGCACAACCCTTTCCGTCCAGGCCATACGCCAGTTTCTGAGACTCCCGGGTAACAATATTGCGCTGAATCGAATCGATGGCGCGTAAAAACAGCGTCTCGTTGTATTGCACACCAGCTTGATTGATATACGCCCTTGTCACCTGTGATACCACCGAATGTTCCCAAAAAAGTTGTTTTCTCGTATTTTGCTCATGCGCATCCAAAGCGTTCGAATCTGCCAGCTGCGAACAGCGGAATAATCGACAGGCGGTTGGTTTCAACGCGTGTATAGAACAACGGCGTTCTGATAAAAATACACATTTTCCCTCTTCATCTTTTCGAATACAGAACAAACCGGAACGGCCGATTCGCGCTGGAGCGACCATTTGAACAAACGCATTTTTCAAAGAGAAATTCATCTCTTCTGAAATTCGAAACACATCAAACAATGTAATCGGGATTTCAAAGGAACAACAATCTCCGCATTCGAGGCAATCTCTACTGTGTTGCATAAGCAGTTCTCCACGAAAATTTCACGTGCTCTAATTGTAGCGCATTTTAACAAGGTCGCTACTTGGACGTGTTCGGTCGACCGTTCTAGAATTTACTCTGCACCGGTGAATAGCCCCCGTTTAACAAATGGCTCGATGCCCTCCGCCAAGCTCCCACCCGCAGAAGATGCGTAAGACATCAACCAATCCAAGACACCCCGAATATACAATAAATTCGCACCATTAAGAAGGCCGTCCATGTGTATAAAAAGAAACAAGTGTCTTGACAAATGTCTTTTAATAAGCGTAAGTGCACAACCATGTTTGATGAAATATTAGAAAGCGTTCAACCCATGCAGGCTAAACTAGAGAGCCTAAGGGGGTATCTTTGACTTGGTCACCAAGCAGGAACGTATCGACGAATTAAATCACCTGGCAGGGCAAGAAGATTTTTGGAGCGACAACGAGCGGGCTCAAACGCTGCTGAAGGAACGTAGCGATTTGGAGAAAGTGGTCGGCACGTTTACATCCATTGAATCTGATATTACCGACATCGTGGAACTCGTGGAACTGGCAAAAGAAGAAAACGAACCCTCCGCACTTGACGAGGTCCCTTCGCAAATCAGCCGTCTCACTGCGACGCTGGACCAGCTGGAATTGCGACGCATCCTTAACGACGAGCTCGACGAATCCAATGCGTATGTTTCATTTTCGCCCGGTGCCGGTGGCGTGGATTCAGCGGACTGGGCTGAAATGCTGCTGCGAATGATCATCCGCTACGCCGAAAAAAAGGGATTCAAAGTGAATATGGTGCATCTTTCTCCCAACGAGGAAGCAGGTATAAAATCGGCCACGTTGCATGTTTCAGGCGAATTCGCATATGGCTATCTGAAGAGTGAACGGGGAATTCATCGTCTGGTACGTATCTCACCGTTTGACTCCAATGCCCGACGTCATACGTCATTCGCGGCCATTGATGTCATCCCTGAAATTGACGACTGTGTTGAAATCGAAATCAACGATAATGATCTTCGAATTGACACCTATCGCGCCAGCGGCGCCGGCGGTCAACATGTGAACACAACCGACTCCGCCGTGCGAATCACCCACCTTCCCACGGGAATCGTGGTACAATGTCAAAATGAGCGTTCACAACATAAAAACCGTTCTCAGGCGCTCAAAGTATTACGTTCAAGGTTGTATGAACGAGAAATGGAACTGCGCAGGGAACAAAGTGACCAACGCAACGAAGACAAAAAAGAGATTGCCTGGGGCTCTCAAATTCGCTCCTACGTGCTCGCCCCGTACCGGCTGGTGAAGGATACACGCACCGGACAAGAAACCGGTAAAGTAGACGACGTGCTGGACGGTGAACTGCATCAATTTGTGAAAGCCTACCTCCTGGCCACTGCTGAGGACTAACGTGGATTACTCGAGAATTATTATTTACATCGTCACCATGGTGGCACTCGCCATCTTTTTAAACATTGGTGGATGGTTCCTGGTGGTCAAGGTCATTAACAATATGGGAAGCCGCCTGAAGTTTCACCAGTTCGTGGGTATTCGTCATCTGAAAGGACGCAAGAGCAGCAGTCTGACGGCCATCGGGTTACTCTCCATTATCGGTGTTTCGTTTTCATCGTGCACACTGACAACGGTTCTCAGTGTGATGGGCGGTTTTTCCGATGATCTGAAAACCAAAATCATCAGCACCAACGCCCATATCGTAATCGACAATTTCGGCAGTCCGCTGGACGGTATCGCCAAAGAGGGTGAATCAATAAAAGACAAATTCGCCAAACTCGACAATTGGCGCAAGCTGCTCAAAGAGATTGAACAGCGCGGCGATATTAAGGCCGCCACCCCGGTGGTGCAGGGTGAGGTGATGATAAACGCCCGCACCAATAACAACGGCATGCTGCTGAAGGGAATCGACACCCGCTCCCACAGCAAGGTAAGCGGTGTTTTAAAAAAGCTCGACAAAGGAAAACTGCGCTACATTGACTACCCGAATGAACTTTTTCAATTGAGTCGCAGCCAGGGGGCGACGCCATTTTCGAAAATGCAGGAAAAAGCCAAAGCACCCAATCCGGACCTCGCGTTCATTCCTGCTCCCAAGCTGCCGGAGCAACGCGTGCTGCCGGCGCTGATAGTGGGGCGCGAAATGTCGAAAGCATTGCGGTTGTACGTAGGCGAAGAAGTGAAAGTGGTCTCTCCACTTGGCGATATCGGCCCCACCGGACCCATTCCCAAAAGCCGGCCGTTTCGGATTGGCGGAACATTCTTTTCGGGAATGTATGCCTTTGATGAACACTATGCCTACACCTCGATTGAAGCGGCCCAGAAATTTCTGAACACGGGCGACACCATCAGCGAAATTCACATTTCCATTCCCGACCCTGATCAGGCCCAAATTGTCGCGGCCCAGATGCGCAAAGACCTCGACAACCGCGTGCGGGTCCGGTCGTGGCAGGAGTTGAACTCAGAGCTGTTCAGCGCCCTGAAACTGGAGAAAATCGTGATGTTCATTCTAATGTCTATTGCGATTCTGGTCGCTTCATTCGCGATCATCGCCACGCTCACGATGCTGGTATTGGAAAAAGGGCCGGAAATCTCAGTGCTGATGACCATCGGCGCATCACGGCAAGATGTACAGCGGATTTTCAGATTTGAAGGAATGCTCATCGGCGCCATCGGAACGGTGACCGGATTGCTCGTCGGCTATCTCCTCTGCATGACCCTGAAGCACGTTGGTCTGCCCATTCCGCCTGAGGTGTGGTATATCGACAAGCTGCCGGTAGACATCTCGTACTGGGAATTTTTCTGGGTGGGCGCCACCTCACTGGTGATAACCACCATCGCAACCATTTACCCCACCCGTGTCGCCTCCGGCATTACCCCTGTGGAAGGATTGAAATAATGACGCAAACACAATCAAACGATTTATTGCTCGACATTCAACATCTTACCAAGGAGTACGAGCACAGGGGAAAAATCATTCCAGTGCTTAAAAACCTGGAGTTGAAAGTAAAGAAAGGCGAAATGTGCGCCATCGTGGGCGCCTCCGGGGTGGGAAAATCAACGTTCCTGAATGTGGTTGGAACCCTCGATGCCCCCACACGGGGACAAATTCGTGTGAACGGTGCCGATATCACTCGGCTTTCCGCACAGAAGTTATCGCATTTCCGCAACAAAACGATTGGATTTGTGTTTCAGTTTCACTATCTGCTGCCGGAATTCACCGCCCTGGAAAACGTGATGATGCCGGGAATGATTCAACGAAACGACAAGGGAAACCTGCGCAAAGAAGCCGAACAGATGCTGAACGAAGTCGGATTATCACACCGCCTGACACATAAACCGGGAGAACTCTCCGGTGGTGAACAGCAGCGCGTGGCTCTCGCCAGAGCGCTGGTGCTGCGTCCGCCGCTGCTTCTAGCAGACGAGCCGACCGGCAATCTCGACAGCAAAACCGCGGCCGGAATTCACGACCTGTTTTTTGACATGAACCGAAAATACAACACGTCTATGCTCATGGTGACACACAACCTGGAGCTCGCCAGCCGCATGCCCCGCGCGCTGGAATTGGCGAACGGAACGGTAACCGACATCAAAGCCGCTTCCTCATTGCTGTAGATGACCATTTCCAAAAAAACCCTCCACGATTTAGAATGGCCCAAGTTCCTGAGCACTATGGCTGCCCGCTGCATGAGCGAGGAAGCCGCACAGCGCTGCCGAAACCTGCCCTTTCTAAGCGAGGACGAAGCCTGGCACCGAATTAATCTTGTGAACGAATTCATTCGCTGTATTGACGACGACGACCCGCCGCCACCGCTTCAGGCAGAACAGGTGCAGGAGGCGCTGATTCACCTCGCCTCCGACGGAGAAGTCCCCAGGGAAATACTGATGGCCGTGGCGGTGAACCTGAAACTATTTGTCGCGCTGCACCGCTACCTGGAAAACCGCAAAGATGTGTGCCCTCAAAATGCCAGGGAGGTGCTCCCCGAAGGAATTGAGCTGAATCCGCTGTCGATGGCGCGTCTAGCCGCAGAAATCGAATCAACCTTCGAGCCCGACGGCAGCATTTCGGAGAACGCCAGTCAGGAGCTGTACCGACTAAAACGTCGCGCGACTTCCCTGCGCCAGAACCTCATCTCGGCGATGGAGCAATTGCTCGAAAAACACGCTGATGTCATTCGCGAAAAAACGGTGACCCTGCGCAACGAACGATACGTGCTGCCGGTACGCACCGATGCGCATCACCCCATTCGCGGCATCGTTCACGGCAGTTCCAGTTCGGGCGCCACCATGTTTATTGAACCCACTGAAATGGTCGAACAGGGAAATGAACTGACGCTTGCGCGCGAGGAGATTGTTCGCGAAGAAAACCGTATTCTACAGGCACTGAGAAAACTGGTGAAGCAACAGCTTACGGAAGTACAATATGCCAGCCGCAAAATCATTGAGGTAGAGTGCCTGATTGCGACGGCTCGCCTTTGCTGGGACATCGATGCCGCAGTGCCGATACGCAAGACGCCAGGCACCATGAAACTACTTCACTGCAGACACCCACTGCTCGTTCTTGACGGTGTACAGGTGATTCCCAATCACATTACGGTCACACCTGGTAGCACCCTTCTTATCTCAGGGCCGAATGCGGGTGGAAAAACGGTGGTACTGAAGACTGCCGGTATTCTCGCACTGATGCTGAAAGCGGGCATTCCCATCAGCGCATCGCCCGATTCAGAGGTGGGTATTCCCGACGATGTGCTCTCCGATATTGGCGATGATCAGTCGCTGTCATCCAATTTGTCTACTTTCTCGGCACACATGAAAAACATTGCCGAAATTTTGGGTGCGGCACAGCAGGGGAGTCTGGTGTTACTCGATGAACTGTCCGCGGGTACTGACCCACTCGAAGGGACTGCGCTGGCCCAGGCATTGCTGGACCGCTTCAATTATGTAAAAGCCGCCACCCTGGCCACCACCCATTTCGACACGCTGAAAGAGTATGCCAGAGAAAACGATGCCTATATCAGCGCGGGAATGGGTTTCGATGCAATAGCCAAAACACCGAACTACACACTTACGTCAGGCACCACCGGATACTCCAGCGCACTTTCCACCGCCGGGCAATACGGCATTCCCAAGCGTGTGATTGACGCCGCGCGGGAGATGCTTCCCAAAGAAGTGCGAAAACTGGGTGCCGCCCGGGAAGCGCTTGAAGAAGAAAAACAGCAACTGGCCCTGGAGCGGGCAGCGCTGAAGGAACAACGAAAAGAGGCGGAAAAGGCGAAAATAAAATACGACGACAAACGTCGGAGCATTGCCAAACAGGAGCAACGATTCATCAACAAAGAACAGGAAGCGTTGTGGTCGTCAATTAAAAGTGCCCGCGAGGTCGTCCGCGATGCGGAAAAAACGATTAAACGCAGACGCACCGACGCCAAAATTGTGAAAGAGCAACAGCGAAAAATCAACGAAATCGCATCAAAGCTGGCACCCGGACAAGAGTTCAGCAGCGATGCTGACGTTGCTTTACCGGGACGCGCGGCAACTGTCGACGATATTGTACCTCAGGCGCGGGTCCACGTAATATCAATGAAAAAAGACGGAGTTGTGGATTCTCCTTTAAAAGGAAACACCGCCTATATTAAGATCGGTGCCATACGCATGAGAGTCGCCATCACCGATATGCGCATCCTCATGGGTGATTCGAATAAAAAGAAGCCGACCGATACCACACCCAGAAGGGCGTTTCACGCACCGCCCATTCTCACAAGTGATGCGGTGAGAACCAGCGCCAACACACTTGATTTGCGCGGAAACCGGGTTGATGAAGGCATTCGTCGCACCGATGCCTTTTTGGACAGCGCGTTAATCTCCCACACCGATGTGGTGTACATTCTCACCGGCCATGGAACCGGACAGCTCACCAGCGGCATTCGAGAACACCTGGAGCGCTCAGCGTATGTGGAGACATTCCGCCCCGGAACCAAAGACGAAGGGGGAGATGCGGTAACAGCAGTGTGGATGAGGTAGGAGCCCTATGAGGCAGGGGCCCTATTGTTCGTCTTTTCAAGCAGTGCTATGCTCTACACGATACAATTTAACTTACTTGCCAATATCGTAAAGGGTTTACTTATATGCCTTTAAAAGGAAGCGTTGATTTTACCGATCAGAAAATCGTGGGAGGCTGGTGCTTTGATACAACAAATAGCGCGCCTGTACAGGCTCATTTACTCCACGATGGTAAAAAGGTGCAGAGCCAGCAATGTATACATCCCAGAGCCGGCCTGGTGAAAAAACAAATTCATCCGACCGGAAAATGCGGCTTTCTGTTTGATTTACACCCGTACCTTTGTGATGACAATGAGCATGAAATAAAAGTTTTCTGGAATCAGCATCGGTTTTCTTCAGCCGGCGGATTTCGCTTTTTCAATTCTGATTCCCTCAAACAGAAAATTTTCTTTTTACATATTCCAAAGGCCGCCGGCACATCGCTGAATCAAATGATTTCCAGCCAGTTCGCCCGCAATCGCTGTCGCACTCATATCGAAGAATATCGCTCGTTCAAATACAAAAATATTCATCTGCCCAGTCTGGATTTTGTTTCGGGGCATCTTTTCCTTTTCGAGGTGCTCAACCACTTTTCTCTTTCCGGATTTCTACGTCTCACAGTAATGCGCAAACCGTTAGACCATCTTATTTCTCATTTCAACTGGTTGCGCCACATCGGCCAAAACGATTCCCACACGTTCTTTACGGAACATCCGGAACAAATAAAACAGGCGTCACTTAAAATTCACCAGGTTGATTTTCAAAATATCGAATCATTGAAACAATACGTCGACGAATTGACTGAGTTCGAACTACAGCTATTTGATAATTGCCAGACCCGATATCTGCTGAATACCGTTCCCCCCAAAAAAGTCACGCGCGCCCATGCCGAAATAGCCAAGCAATCCCTTCATTTTTTCGATATTGTCGGAACCGTGGAGCAAATGGATCAGTTCATTCTTCAGGTGCAGAAACGCATGGGTTGGAAGCAAAAAGTAATACCTGCGAAATCAAATCAACTGAACAATCGCTATGGAGTGGATACCCATTCAACGCAGTTGAGAGAGGTACTATCCCCCCTGATAGAAGCCGACCAAATTCTCTATGACACCGTTGCCGACAATACTTGAACGAACCCCCAAGTACCCCGGGGAGCCCCAACCACTTCAACTGACTGAAAAATAGTTTACTTTGCAATTCGCGGCAAGTTGTCACACCCGCATCCCTGCTCGTCGCACCGGTCATCAATCTCGTCATCCAAACCGTCGAGGTCGTCGTCGGTTGCCTGTGCAAAAGCGGTCAGCATCTTGCGAATTGCATCTGCGCGTCCGGTACTCTTTGGAAACGACGCATATACGGTTGCCAGCCCGGACCAGCATTTCCTCCATATTGAACTGCCGGAGTCATCATCGTTCATTCGCGAAAGCAAGTACCAGCAGGTGTGCTTGAATCGGCGATACCTTCTTTGGGCCACCAGAATTTCCGCAAGTCTGTCAAACGCCGGTTCGCATTTGGGGTTATTGCGCAACGCACGGGAATAATACCGAATCGCAACGTTCGGTCGCTTCAAGCGAGTCAAAGCGATTTCACCGCCTGCGGTATAATATACAGCACGACGCAATGCGCCGTTCTGGGCGGCTCTGCCATCTATCTCACGAAGCACATCACGGGCGCCGGCAGGGGTTTCGGCTTTCTGAAACAACTCTTCCAACTCCGGATCGCCATTAGATTTATGCTTTTTCCAAAAACGACGGGCAAGCAGGAACCCTTTGACCAGCTGAAACAAAATAAAGAGTACACAGAGTGCTGCGGCAATGACGAGAAGTGTTTCTTTCATACGGTAAATAATAGTCTTGTTTTTGAAAGAGTCAATAATGACCTGATGCATGAGTGGGCTTCGTCAGTAACATCCGATACCGGTGCACTGACCGGTGAGTTGGTTACTGAAAGGTACCCCCCGGAGTAAACTTCAGCCCGGCGTAAAACTGCTCGGCGGACAGCCGTTTTTTTCCAGGCATCTGCAATTCCGCGATGCGCACCATCCCCTCGCCACAAACCACATCCACGCCATCCCGGCTGTGGCGCACGACGGTACCGGGCCGGGAATACCGTTCTCCAGGCGAATCGCTTACCACAGTCACCGCATGAACTTTTACGACTTCGTCGTTCCACCCGGTAAAGGCTCCGGGCCAGGGGTTCATTCCCCGCACCTGACAATCAATCGCCGACGCAGATTTTGACCAGTCAATCTTTCCATCGAGCTTGCTCATCATCGGAGCGAATGTGGCCTGTGATTCGTCCTGCGGCGTCGGTACAATCGAATCGATGTCACGAAGCGTTTCCAGCAATGTCAACGCCCCAATCTCAGCCAGTTGCACCGTCAGTTCTCCCGCCGTCTGTCGCAAAATCGATACTTTGGCAACCCGGAACACATCCCCCGCATCCAACTGGGGAACAGTTCGCATAATAGACACCCCTGTTTCTGCATCGCCGTTGATAATCGCCCAATTTATTGGGGCTGCCCCGCGCAGTTTGGGTAACAACGATGCATGCACGTTTAAACATCCGTGCCTGGGAACCGCAAGCAGACTGGGACCTAGTATTCGGCCGAACGCGGCAGTTACAAGAACATCCGGTGCATACTCCGCCAATTTCGACGCAAAACGCTTTCCCTTAACCACAGACGGCGTTATCACATCGATACCCAGAGCAAGCGCGCGCGCTTTCACCGGACTAAACTGTACCTTTTTGCCACGGCCTCGCTTTCGATCAGGCTGACTGACGACCATTTGCAGTTGAGTGTGGGTAGCCAGCGTTTCCAGAGTGGGTACGGCAAAATCAGGTGTCCCCATGAAAATTGTGCGAAGATGTTGGGTCATTGCGCTGATTGTCTGATTTTCTTTATTTTTACCAACTCTTTCAGCATCATTTTCTTACGCAGATAGCCTACCTTGTCAGCGAGAGACACCCCATTCAAATGATCAAGCTCATGCTGAATTGCTACAGCAAAAAGATTTTCCGCCGTTAAATCAAAAGTGTTTCCCGCCACATCCTGTGCCCGCACGGTCACTTGTCGGCTCCGATTCACATTCACCAACATTTCCGGAAAACTGAGACACCCTTCTTCCCACTCAATGTCGCCTTCCCGTGCGATAATTTCCGGATTCACAAAAACATGTAACTCACATTCCTCCCCCTCGGCCACATCGATTACGCACACCTGCGCATCGACGCCGACCTGATTGGCCGCCAGACCCACACCAGGTGCGGCGTACATGGTTTCGGCCATGTCTTCTACCAACACCTTCAATTCATCATCGAATTTTTCCACGGTCTGACATTTCTTTTTCAGAATATCATCCGGATAAATCACTATTTCTCGAACTGCCATAACTGCTTTTCCTTTGATTGCCCGGTTACAGGATGGCCTGACGATATTGCTCGCGTAAAGATTCATCAAACAAGACATCGCCCGCCTCATCTAAAACGGACCCTATTACGCTTAACTTTTCCTGTAAATCAGTAATTTGCAGCCCCACGTATCTTTTCGGCGCATACAGACTTTTCAATCGCTGCAGTGATTTACGGATTTCATACGTGGAGGCATCTGGCGATACTTCTGCAATATCGAAATATGTACCTTCTTCAACCTGCTGATATTTCTCATTGATGCGGGAGGTCTCATGCCGCACATCAAGCGCGTCATCCGCAGACGCTTCAATAGAATCGTCTGCGTCCGGAACCATTAACACTGATGCGGACGCTGACATCGAACTTCCTCCCACATCCAACCATCCCAGAACAACAAAACCCGCCATGAAGGCCTGCAATTCTGTCATAGCAACAGAAAATCTCGTCGCCAACCAACGAACGCTGCGATTTCCGTTACACCATTCAAGCAATTCCTGTTCTTTCGCAGACAAATACGCGCTGTTAATAAATCGCTTCGTACCTTCCGGGATATTCACTAATGCTTCCGGGGGAACCAGATGGGCAATTTGTGCCTGCGGAACATAGCTTCGGAAGGCATCTAAAACTATATCTGTCATCTTCGTATCGAGCAGTATCCGTTCTTTCAACTGATACGGCTCCATCACAAATTTCCAGGTACCTTCTGTCCAACCGAACATATCGAACAAAATGCTTTCGTAGTGATATCGCACTATCGGAAACAACTCGCGCGCGGCAATAATCCCTTTTTCAACCATAACCACACCAGCCCGCCGTCCGCTGGTGGATATAGTCATCGAGGCATGTTCGTACTGGCGTTCTGAAATTCGACCTTCGCGAAACAACAGTTCTACCAGGCGATCCTCTTTTGCATTGGAATACACCACCGTCGCTATTCCTTTATCAAAAAAGACCTGCCGTTCGATGTCGCGACTCTGAACAAGAAGTCGTCCGGAAAGACTGTTCTTCATCACCGAAACAAAAATGCGCCAAAGGGGAACACTCTCCAAAGACCCCTCTTGAACATCAGTCTCCGTTTTTGACAACAACTCTGATGATGACAAGCCACTGCTCAAACCGATGCCGTCCGAAACAACAGCGTCAGGTGAAACAAAACGTTTTGATGTCACTTCATCCGCCGCCGGAGCATACGTTCGCGACCAGTCATGGACAGGTCGTTCCGAGGAATCAGTCGCCTCAATTGTCGGGGGTTCTGAATCGCTATCAGGGAACGGCGTATCCGCACCAAACGGCTGGGACAGGGTGTCTCCTTTTTCTTCCATATGTCCACGCGAAAACGGTCTGGAAAGGGCTTGATTGCCATCTTCCAAACCGGAATTAACCGGCAACATCTGTTCAAGCTGCTTGTCTCCCGCTGCTGATGTAATTATGACTGGTGGTGTAGAAGATACAGTCGAGAACTCCCCTTCTGCGGCTGCCTGCAAAATCACGTCGTAAGAACTATCTCTTCCCTCCGACTCCATCCGTTCTCCAACTGACAACTGGTGGTCGATATACGCCTGAGGTTCAACGGCTTCAAGACCTTCGGGTATCTCGTCAATCGCCATGCCTACCTGTTGGTCTCTCAGTTCCGCCTCTACTCGCACGACTAATGACTGAAGGGAATCTGTCGACGAAAGTACTTTCAGCGCCACAGGAGATGTTTTTCGTGCCATTCCGTCGACCATATGGGCGGCATACTCCAAGGCGTGATGAAAAGGGTTGTCCGCATCGGCACGATTAGAAAAATCGTTGGTCCGGTTCGAATCGCTTAGTCCAAGCAGCAACTCAATTTTTTCGAGAAACTGTTCATCAGAATCTCCGGTGCTGAAAAAAGCATCTGCCCCGAGTTTAAACAGCTCTTCGTGTGTTTTCGTGGAAGTAATCACCAATAGCGGCAAGTCCGCTCCCCAGGGCGTGTTGCGAACCGATCGAATAAATCCTTCGAGCTCTCCAAGTTCATCATTCAAAACACATAGCTGTACATTTTCGGTCTCAATAAGAGACAACGCTTCATCCTCTGTTGACGAAGGGACCACCGTATACGCAAGCCGGTGAGACTCAAACAATTGTCGAACTCTGTCCGGAACCGAAACCGTAAGAATTTTTGATGTGCGAACAGCCATACCTTACAAATTTTAGAGCTTTGAGACTGCAGCGTCAAATCATTGGTTCATTCCGCCGCAAAAAATAGTCGAGCGAAAACAAAAATCACACAAATAGCACCCGTATAGACTTCATGATTCGAAACGCGACCTCTACCGGCAACGCTCTCGCAACCAACGGAACAGCAGATATGAATGAATAAAAAAGAAAGGATTAAACGAGTTGGATACGAGCCAGCGGAGCGCAGTCTCCTTTGCGGGTACCAATACGGGTTACCCGAGTATATCCGCCAGGACGATCTTTGTAGCGCGGAACCAATTCATCAAATAGTTTCGCTACCAAATCAACAGAACCACTCTCTTCCAGTCCATCGTCATATTTCTGAGGTAAAAACTTGGTAACCATTTTTTTCAGATGAAACTGCTTCAGTTTTTCGTCCTGTGTCAGTTTTTCCTGATCTTTCCCAATGGAATCCTGCGCTTTAGACGCCTGGGTGATTAATTTTTCTACAATACCACGCAATTCCTTGGCTTTCGCCTGAGTCGTATCGATCTCCTCATGGAGTATCAATGCCGCGGCCATATTGCGAAACATGGCTCTGCGATGACTGGAATTACGACCTAACTTGCGACCTGTTTTTCGATGTCTCATTTTTCTATCCTCACGAGCTCTGCTGCTTTTTCCATCGCTCCAGAAGCTGTTCCCAATTATCCATTTTCATACCGAGCTGCAAATCCATCTCCGCAAGAATATCTCGGATTTCCTTAAGCGACTTGCGACCGAAGTTTTTCGTTTTCAACATTTCGGCTTCTGTGCGCTGTACCAGCTCACCAATCAATTTAATTCCCGCGTTCTGCAGGCAGTTGGAAGAACGAACCGATAGTTCCAGTTCATCCACCGGACGGAAGAGGTTCTCATTAACCTGCTGTTCTGGCTCTTCTTCCTCTGGCAAAGGCAACTCGTCTTCTTCTTCGAAATTGATGAAAATATTGAGATGCTCTTTAATAATTTTCGCAGCGAAGGCCAAGGCATCCTCTGGCTTCACGCTTCCATCTGTCCACACCTCAAGTACCAGTTTATCGTAGTCGGTAATCTGGCCCACACGGGCGTTGGATACAGAATAATTCACCTTGCGAACAGGGGCATACAGTGCGTCGAGTTGAATCCAACCGATATCCTGTTTTTGATTTTCATCTAAAGCCAACCGGCGTTCCGCGGGAAGATACCCACGCCCCGGACCGACCAGAATCTCAAAAGCCAGCCGTCCGCCTTCGGCAACGGTAGCGATATGCTGACCTGGATTCAACACATCTACTAGATTATTGGTTTGGATGTCTCCGGCAGTTACTTTGCACGGACCTTCAATATCAACTCTCAGCGCAATCTCTTTGGGATCATGTATTTTTAACACAACCTCTTTGAGATTCAGAATGATGTCGGTTACATCTTCGACCACATCGGGAATAGATGTGAATTCATGAGATGCATCATCAAACTTAACAGCGATAATAGCAGTCCCCTGCAAAGAAGAAAGTAATACTCTGCGCAAAGAATTACCAAGAGTAATACCGAACCCTCTCTCCAATGGTTCACAACTAAAGCGCCCGTAGTTATCAGTTAAGCTATCTTGATCGGCGACTAAATTTCTGGGCCGAATAAGCTCACGCCAATTGCGCTGATACATGCCAATCTCCTCTTCCCTACTATCTTGAGTAGAATTCGACGATTAGTTGCGGTTCTACAGGTAACTGCAGTTCTTTCATACTTGGAACTTCTTTAAAAACACCCGCGAATTTCTTCGCGTCCACTTCCACCCACGCATCAACTCCCTGACGCCCACGTGCTTCTAAAGCCTCTGCGATCGATACAATTTTTTTCGACCGTTCACGGATAGAGATTTCGTCGCCGGGTTTTACAAGAAATGACGGGCGGTTCACTTTTTTACCATTCACGAGAATATGACTGTGGCTGACCAACTGTCTGGCCGCCTTGCGCGTATTGGCAAATCCCATTCGGTAGGTCACATTGTCGAGGCGACGCTCCAGCAAGTGGAACAGGTTGTCACCGGTAACCCCTTTGGTGCTATCCGCTTTGTCAAAATAGAGAGCAAACTGTTTCTCCAGAACACCGTAAATACGTCTGGCTTTTTGTTTTTCTCTCAAGTGTCTTGAATATTCAGAAAACTTTGCGCGTCGTTGTCCATGCTGACCGGGAGCATAGGGTCTACGATCAAAAGCACATTTGTCGGAGAAACACCTGTCCCCTTTCAGGAACAACTTCAATCCTTCGCGCCTACATTGTTTGCATACTGGGCCTGTATCACGTGCCACGTTAGACTCCTCTTAAAAATTCACACTCGGCGACGTTTGGACGGTCTACATCCATTATGCGGAATAGGCGTCACGTCGCGAATATAAGTAATTCTCAGTCCCGATGATTGAAGCGCACGAAGTGCTGATTCACGGCCGGAACCGGGACCCTTCACCATTACAGATACTTGTCTCATTCCCTGATCCATTGCCTTTTTCGCGGCATCTTCTGCAGTTACCTGCGCCGCGAAAGGTGTTGCCTTACGTGAGCCCTTAAAACCCATCGTTCCAGCGGTACACCAGGAAATGGTATTTCCGGCAGTGTCTGTAATTGTGACTGTTGTATTATTGAATGTGGATTGAACGTGTACTATACCGTTCGGCACATTCTTTTTTTCTTTTCTTTTTCCACCTTTACTCGTAGCCATTTTTTATCCTGTCAGAGTTAAGGGTTATCTCTTAACGGACGAACCGCGTTTCGGGCCTTTTCTCGTCCGTGCATTGGTATGCGTACGCTGTCCACGACACGGCAAACCGCGACGATGACGCAACCCTCTGTAACAACCAAGATCCATCAAGCGTTTAATATTCGCATTGATCTCGCGACGAAGATCTCCCTCGACTTTGTACTCATCCACCAACAGGTCGCGAATTGTTTTCACTTCCCCTTCGGTGAGATTCTCAGTTTTGGTTTCAGGTACGATATTCGCTTTTTTACAAATATCCAACGCTGTCGTATTGCCTATTCCGAAGATATAGGTCAACGCGATCTTGATATGCTTTTTACGTGGAAGATCCACACCAGCAATACGTGCCACTTTTTATCCTCCTAACCCTGTCTCTGCTTATGACGTGGGTTCTCACAAATGATTCGCACAACACCTTTACGTCGCACGACCTTGCATTTGTCACATACTTTTTTAACCGAAGGTCTTACTTTCATGACTTCCTCCAGTATTCTCTAGCTCTCAAGCTGGAGTTCATACTTGATTTTATTAAACACTTCACCGGGAGTTTTCTTTGTGCCGTCAATAGCCTTCAGTACTCCCCGATCTCTATAAAAATCAACCAGTGGTGCAGTTTGCTGATGATACGCGCTCAAACGCTGACGAACAGTTTCTTCGTTATCGTCCGCTCGCTGAATCAAACCGCCAGCGCCACAAGCACAGGTATCCTCCTTGGGAGGAGGACTAAAAATCAAATGATAAATGGCACCACAAGCACCACAGGAACGGCGTCCCGTGATTCGCCCTACAAGTTCATCATCCTCTACATCAATCAGTACAACGTTGTCGATCTTTTTTCCGTCTTCGTTTAGCGCGGATTCAAGAGCTTCGGCCTGGGGAACGGTCCTGGGAAAACCATCCAACATGAAACCGCTGCTGCAATCTGACTTCGAAATACGATCTTTCACCAATCCCACAACGACTTCATCCGGAACCAACTTTCCGGCATCCATATATTCTTTTGCTTCCATACCGAGCGCGGTTTCATTAGCTATCGCAGCCCGAAGCATATCACCTGTTGATATTTGAGGAATCCCCAATAAACCCAACAACTGCTTCGCCTGTGTACCTTTGCCCGCACCGGGAGGTCCCAAAAGAATTAGCTTCATCTGACTACCTCGCTCTGCGACCACGGATGCGCGCCCCTTTGGGCCCGGTGAAACCGTCGTAATGACGAGTAATCAAATGAGATTCGATTTGCTGTGCTGTATCCAGTGCAACACCGACAACAATCATCAACCCGGTGCCTCCCAAATAAAATGGGATATGGAACTCGGTAATCATGAAAGAAGGAAGAATACAGACCGCCGCGACATAAAGTGCGCCGCCGAAAGTAATGCGATTCAAAACACGATCAATATACTGCGCTGTACGTTTACCTGGACGAATACCAGGGATAAATGCCCCTTGCTTCTTCAGATTGTCTGCAACATCGGTCGGCTGAAAGGTAATCGCCGTGTAGAAATAGCAGAAGAAAATGATGAGCAGTCCATAGATTGTATTGTACTGCCAGGTACCGAACGCTACCAGCGAATTCAACCAATCTTGAGACGGGAAGAATCCAGCCAATGTATTTGGAAACATCAATAATGTAGACGCGAAAATGGGAGGAATCACACCTGCCTGATTCACACGCAAAGGCAAGAAAGTGGAATGACCCCCATATACCTTGCGACCGACCATGCGTTTGGCATGTTGAATTTGAATTCGACGCTGTCCTCTTTCAAAGAACACGATTGTCGCAACCACCGCCAACAACACAGCCCCAACAAACATCAGCGAAATCGGGCTCAACTGCCCAACACTTGCCGACTTAAACGTCTGAACCATCGCATCCGGCAATGCAGAAACGATACCGGCGAAAATGATAAGAGAAATACCATTCCCGATACCGCGCTCGGTAATCTGCTCACCAAGCCACATAATAAACGCCGTACCAGTAGTCAGCGTCAACATAGTCATCAGTGTAAACCCGATTCCAGGATTCGTAACAACCTGTCCGGCGCCCTGATTATTCAGGCTTACAAGATAACCTGCCATTGCAAAAGATTGAATAAAAGCAATCGCAACAGTTCCATATCGGGTATACTGGTTAATCTTCTGACTCCCAGCCTCGCCCTCTTTTCGAAGTTCAGCCAATCTGGGAACAACCGAAGACAAAAGCTGCAATATAATGGAGGAGCTGATGTACGGCATAATTCCGAGCGCCATGATAGATAGTCGCTCCAACGCACCGCCCGAAAACATATTGAAGAGCCCCATAAAAGTACCGGAGCTCTGACGAACCAGCTCTCCCATAACTTCTCTATCAACACCCGGTGTGGTCACAAAAATTCCGATACGGTACACTGCTAACATTGTCAGCGTGAAAAAAATTCTTTTCCGCAGTTCCGGTATTTTGCCGATATTTGCTATTCCGCTTGCCACGTTATACCCTCAAATCGTGTTAATACTAAATCTGTTCAAAACTGCCGCCGGCTTTTTGAATCTTTTCAATCGCGCCGTCAGAAGCATTGTGAGCTTTCACCGTCAATTTTTTAGTCAACTCGCCTTTGCCCAAAATTTTCACACCGTCAGCAACCTTTGAAATCAACCCCTTCTTACCCAACGCCTCAATATCTACCACGTCGCCGTCGCTAAACACCTCAAGGCGCTCAACATTAATGGAGATAATCTCTTTTTTGAAAATATTTGTGAAACCGCGTTTCGGCATTCTTCGTTGCAAGGGCATCTGACCGCCCTCAAAACCTCTGGCGATACCGCCTCCGGAACGCGCCTTTTGACCATTCATACCTTTGCCGGCAGTTTTTCCCCAGCCTGAACCCGGACCACGGCCAACGCGCTTGCGTTTTTTTCTCGACCCGGCGGGCGGAGCTAATTTACTCAGTATATCATTCATTAGCTTCCTCAACTTTCACAAGGTGAATGACCTTTTTGATCATTCCACGAAAAGCTGGTGTATTCTCAACGGTTACTGTTTTACCAATTTTAGTGAGCCCCAGCCCTTTGGCCACTTTACGATTTTTCTCGCACTGGCCAATCAGACTCTTCACTTGGGTTACTTTTAATTTTGCAGTCGCCATAATCGATTCCCTTACAAATTATCGAAGATCCTCTACCCGTTTACCACGACGTCGCGCCACCATTTCGGCATTCTCAATGCTCTGGAGGCCGTCTACCGTGGCTCGTACGACGTTGATCGTCGTGTTCGAACCGAGGCATTTGGTCAATACGTCATGAATTCCAGCAGCTTCCACAACCGCACGCACCGGCCCACCGGCAATAACGCCTGTACCGGTACTGGCGGGTTTCAACAATACGGAACCCGCACCAGCACGACCAATCACTTCATGAGGCAACGTGCCGTCAACAATAGGTACGTCAAACATCGATGCTTTGGCTTTCGCAGTGCCTTTCCGAATTGCCTCAGGCACTTCATTCGCTTTGCCATAACCGATTCCAACTTTGCCCGCGCCGTCGCCAACAACAACGAGAGCGGAAAAATTGAATCGACGACCACCTTTAACCACTTTCGCGACGCGGTTAATGTGTATTACTTTTTCAATCAGCTCATCGCCTTCTTCTTGAAGTTCTTGCTGTTTTTCGTCTTGTTGTGACATGATGTCTACGCTCCTAGAACTCTAACCCGGCTTCCCGAGCAGCGTCGGCAAGCGCTTTGACTCGCCCGTGATACACAAAGCCGTTTCTGTCAAAAACAACCTGTTTGATGTCGTTTTCCAAACACTTTTTCGCAACAAGATCGCCAACCTTTTTGGCTATATCGGTCTTGCTTCCTTCTTCCCCTTTTACACCTGTGGAAAGTGAAGAAACCGCGAAGAGCGTTTTCTGTTGTTCATCGTTTACGATTTGAGCGTAAATGTGCGACGCACTTCTGAAAACTGAAAGTCTTGGCTTTTCATTCGTACCAACAACTTTCTTCCGAATGCGCTTTTTACGCCATTGTCTTATTTCAGCCTTTGTCCTCATCTCAAGTACCTCTACTTGACTCCCGCTTTTCCTGCTTTGCGGCGAATGTGCTCGTCAGCGTAACGGATACCTTTGCCTTTATATGGCTCTGGTGCTCTCAAACCGCGAATGGTTGCAGCGGTTTGACCGACAAGCTCTTTGTCAATTCCTTTGATGGAGAAGTTCACGCCTTTGTCGCCAACTTCTGCATCAATACCTTTGGGCAAATCGAATTCCACCGGGCTGGAATAACCCAAATGAAATACCAATTTCTGTCCTTGCAATGCAACTCTGTAACCAACACCTTCGATTTGCAGTTTCTTCTCGAAACCATCGGTCACACCCTGCACCATATTTGCAATAAGAGAACGTGCCAGACCATGAAATGCGCCGAATCTTCTTTCGTTCGAAACGGGATTCACAGTCAACACTGAATCTGCAAGTTCCACTTTTACGTAAGGAGGCATCTGGCGATCCAAAGACCCCTTGGGCCCCTTCACCGCGATTGCTTCTTTACTCAAATTAACAGTAACACCAGTTGGTATGTTAATCGGCTGTTTGCCTATCCGAGACATCTCATCACCTCTGGTAAAACAAAATTACCAAATTTCACAAAGAACTTCGCCGCCGACATTCAGACGACGCGCTTCTTTGTCCGTTATAATACCCTTGGAAGTTGAAATAATCGATACTCCCAACCCTTGATTAATCAGGGGAATATCCTTCGCCCCTGCATATGTCCGACAACCAGACTTGCTGACTCGTTTCATACTGTTAATCGCCAACTTATGATTGTCGCCGTACTTCAGATGAACGATGATTTCCTTTTTGGGAACTTCACCGGCCACTTCAATGTCCGCAATGTAACCTTCTTCTTTAAGAATGTTACCAATTCTCTCTTTCATTTTTGAATGAGGAATTCTGGTTGAACTATGTCGTGCCATACCGGCATTTCGAATTCTGGTCATCAAATCTGCGACTGGATCTAGCATATTACACCTCTTTACCAACTCGCCTTAATCACACCAGGCAGTTCGCCTTTGCTTGCCAGCGTACGCAGACAAATACGGCACATGTTGAATTTCCGATAATAGCCTCTCGGTCTCCCGCAAATCGGACAACGATTCCGCACTCTAACGGCAAACTTTGGAGCCTTATCCATCTTGGCCATCAAGCATTTTCTTGCCATGATAGTCTCCTAACCTACTTGCTGAAGGGCATGCCAAGCTGTTTCAACAACGCGCGCCCTTCTTCATCCGTTTTCGCGGATGTTACAAAAGTAATGTTTAGGCCTTTAATTTTATCGACCTTATCATAGTTGACTTCCGGGAAAATAATCTGCTCTTTTATTCCAACCGAATAATTTCCGCGTCCATCGAACCCTTTTTTAGAAACCCCTTTAAAGTCGCGTACGCGGGGGAGCGCATACGAAATAAAACGGTCTACAAATTCCCACATTTTGTCCTGACGAAGCGTTACCGAACACCCAATTGGCATTCCTGCGCGCAATTTAAAATTCGCGATTGCTCGACGCGCCTTGCGAATCACAGGTTTTTGGCCGGAAATGGCTTCCAACTCAGCTGATGCAGAATCCAAAATTTTCGAATTTTGAATCGCTTCGCCCAAACCCATATTCAGGACAACCTTTTTCAGCTTGGGAATTTCCATACGATTTTTGTACCCAAATTCCTTGTAAAGCTGCTCCTGAACGGTTTCTTCGTATTTTTTTCGCATGCGCGGTAATACTTTTTCGCCCATTTTTCTATTCCCAATCAATCAAATACGGTATCGGATTTCACGCTAACGCGTACTTTAGCGCCATCCTTACCGGTTGAAATTCTTACCCTGGTCGGCTTGTTGGTTTTACCATCCAACAGCATGACGTTCGAAGCATCTAGAGGCATCTCAACATCATCAATTCCGCCGGACGGATTTGCCTGCGAAGGTTTGCGATGCTTTTTTACCATATTGATGCGCTCGACAATCACTTTATTCTGTGCCGCCAAAACACTTTTTACCTTGCCGGTTTTACCTTTGTCTTTACCGGCAATAACCATTACTTCATCGTTCTTTCGAATTTTCATCGAAATTCTCCTTCGCGGCCCTTACAGCACTTCCGGCGCCAAAGAAACAATTTTCATAAATTTCTTTGCTCTGAGCTCTCTGGCAACCGGTCCGAAAATACGGGTACCGATCATCTCGTTTTGCGCATTCACCAAAACCGCTGAATTCTCATCAAAACGAATATACGAACCATCGGGACGCTTCAGTTCCTTTTTGGTACGCACGATTACCGCCTGAGCGACATCACCTTTTTTCACTTTGGCGTTGGGAATCGTTTCGCGAATTGAAACGGTCACAACGTCGCCTACTGTGGCATATTTCCGCTTCGAGCCGCCTTTCACTTTAATGCAAACAAGCTTTTTGGCTCCGGAATTGTCAGCCACGTTCAATTTGGTTTCCATCTGAATCATGACTAAACCTCTACTGCCTTACGAACGATTTCAACCAGCATCCAATTTTTCTCTTTCGAGATGGGACGATGCTCCTTAATTTTCACAATGTCACCGGCCTTGCACTCGTTATTCTCATCATGGGCTTTAAAACGAGAGCGACGGATAATCACCTTTTTGTATTTGGGATCTTGCACACGGCGAGAAACCTCAACCACAATGGTCTTGTCCATACCGGCTTTGTAGACCTGGCCGGTCATAACTCTTTTTCTTGCATCGGCCATGGCTTACTCCTGTTCCTTTTTCGTAAGAGCACGCTCGGTGATAATTGTATTAATACGAGCAATCTCTTTGCGATTTTTTTTCAGTTGACTGCTATCAGTAAGCTGATGAGTCGAGTTTTTAATCCGAGCTTGAAACGATTTGTTCTTCGCCTCTTCGCGAAGATTCATCAGTTCCTCATCGGTTCGTTCTCTCAGTTCTTTGGCTCTCACAGGGCACCTCCGCGTTTCAGAAAGCGCGTAGCGATTCCGAGTTTATGGGAGGCTGTACGAAATGCTTTTTTCGCGTCGGTTTCAGATACGCCGCTAATCTCATACAGCACCCGACCGGGCCGAATCACCGCAACCCATTCTTCAGGGCTACCTTTACCTTTACCCATTCGAGTTTCAGCCGCTGTTTTCGTAACAGGTTTATGCGGAAAAAAACGAATCCACATTTTACCGGTTTTCTTCACGTGACGGCTGATGGCCATACGTGCAGCCTCGATTTGACGGGAGGTAATCCAACCGCTCTCCAGAGCCTGCATCCCGAAGTCTCCAAAGGACACGTCGCATCCGCGGTAAGATTTACCACGAATCTTGCCCTTTTGTTGCTTACGATATTTGACTTTTGCTGGACTTAACATTGTCCTACCTCTTAGCTAGCTTGCTTGGGAGCGGGCGCTTTTTTGAGCACTTCCCCCTTGAAAATCCAAGTTTTCACACCGATGATGCCGTACGTGGTTTTCGCTTCCGCGAACCCATAATCGATGTCTGCTCGCAGAGTGTGCAATGGAACTCGCCCTGCACGGTATTTCTCCCTGCGAGACATCTCAGCGCCACCGAGTCGTCCGGCACACTCGACACGAATGCCTTTGGCACCGAATTTCAACGCAATAGATAGAGACTTTTTCATCGCGCGTCGGAATGCAACACGTCGCTCAAGCTGCGTTGCAATATTTTCCGCGACGAGCTGCGCATTCGTTTCCGCCTTGCGCACTTCTTGAATCTCTATAAAAACCTCATTAGAAGTAAACTTTTGCACTTCTTTTTTGAGAGTTTCTACTCCGGCACCGCGCTTTCCAATAATAATTCCCGGACGTGAAGATTTGATTACAATCTTACACTTGCTGGCAGCGCGCTCGAGTTCGATGTCGGCAATACTGGCATGTCCCAGTGTTTTTTTAATGTACTTACGTATTTTCAGATCCTCGTGCAACCACTTGGCATAGAATTTATCCTGATACCATGTTGATTTCCAAGGTCTAATAATGCCTAGACGCAGTCCGTAGGGATGTACTTTCTGTCCCACTTTCGTCCTCCTAGCGGATATCCAAAACCACTTTAATATGGCTCACACCTTTATTAACTCTCGTAGCACGACCCATCGCACGCGGTCTCCAACGACGCATATGCTTGGACGGCCCCATATCAACCATCAGCTCTTTAATGTAAAGAGAATCAACATCAACTGCAGAATTTGCCTGCTGGGCATTCGCTACCGCTGATTCCAAAACCTTTTTCAAAGGCTGTGCCGCTGTTCTATTCACGAACGTAAGTGTCTTGATTGCGTCTCCGACGTCCTTTCCACGGACGAGATTCGCAACGACTCTTACCTTTCTGGGCGAAATTTTTAAATAACGCGCGCTTGCCTTGGCTTCCATAACTTACCTCGGTCTTTACCCTTTGAAATTATTACGTTTTCTCACTCTACCGCCCCTCATCATACTGAAGAACGCAGCTTCTTAGCACGTTCGATAACGAAGGTCAAGCGGTGTTTCAGCAAAAAACACCGTAATAATTCTCGTTAAATTACTCTATTTTCCCTTGCGATCACCGGCGTGTCCGCGGAACGTTCTGGTCGGGGCAAATTCGCCGAATTTATGTCCAACCATGTTTTCCGTTACGAACACTGCGATAAACTTTTTGCCGTTATGGACTGCGAAAGTGAGTCCCACAGCTTCAGGTATAATCGTTGAGCGCCGTGACCATGTTCTGATTACTTTTTTATCTCCGCTTTTAATCGCAATATCGATTTTATTCAGGAGATGTCCGTCAATAAAAGGACCTTTTTTCAGCGATCTCGCCATTACTTGTGCCCCTTACTTCCTTTTCTTACGCCGTCTG
>JAFGXQ010000169.1 GCA_016936575.1 Deltaproteobacteria bacterium | reverse complement strand
TACGAAGCACGCCAGAAATATTTGCGAGATGTCTCCACCATTAAAAGCGTCAGCCACGACGAAGGGTACGCCGAAGGGGAAGCAAAAGGATTGGAAAAGGGACTTGTTCAAGGTGAAGCGAAAGGTCGAGCAGAAGGTAAAGCGGAAGGCGTGAACGAAAATAGATACGCCGTTGCGAAAGTGATGAAAGCCAACGGCGAACCTACCCAAAAAATTCAGCAATACACCGGCTTGTCTGCAGAAGAAATTGAAAAATTGTAGCCGCGTTTCCATCGCGTTTCTGTAAAAGTATCTCCAAAAACACATTTTGATGATCTCGTCGTAACGCTGCAGGAGTGGAGGTGAAAGACGAACGGACGAGTGGAAATCCCTATGGTCTCTTTTTGAAAGGGACAGGTGGGAAAATTTGGGACGGCAAAATGAAGAAGCGGCGTCCCCGTTCTACTTCATTTTTAAAAAGCGGGCGTGGCCTTTTTCGACGAGCTGTTTGTTGATGTAGGCGCCGTCGCTGGTGACCAGGTCGGCGATATAGCGGCCATAGCGGTCGTGGCTGTAAGTGTACACGGTGATATCGGTTTGGTTTTTTATCAGATTCGCAAGCGCGCGCTTGGCTTTTTGACCTTCGGGGGTGTCGATTTCCATGGCGTCCACACCGCGGAGTCGAAGCGGAAGAACAACGGCGGTGTCGAAAAGAAGGTTGATTTGCATTTTAACGGTGTCTCCGTCAATCACATCAATGGGTGTGCCGATGTAGCAATAGCGTTCTCCGGTTTCGATGGCCACGGGTGTAAAATTTCGCGATGAGATTTGGGTCATGTGGGCGCCTGGGGCCGGCGTTATACCCGGAAGCGTGAGCGTTCTTTTAATATTGAACCCCAGATCGGCGACGACCCTTTGGGTGTTGGGCTCAATGGCGTCGATTTTAAAAATACCCGGGGAGGCGCTTCGCGGTGACAGGGAAAACGCATGATTGCCGGAACGCACTTTGCGGTATTTTGCGACGATGTTTTCGAGCTCGACCTTGGAAAGCTGCTCGTTGAGAATGCGCTGCTCCAGTTGGGCCCGAACGGTTGTGTCGGTGATGCCGAGCAGAGCGCGATAGTGGCTCCAACTGATGGCGGCGTTGAGGTCGGTTGCGCGGTATTGCGCCGCGAAGTCTCTGAAATATCGTATGGTGCGCGGTTTGAATCCGTCGCCGTATTTTTGAGAGAGGTCGTCGCTGAGCCGGATGATTATTTTTTTACCGTATTGCTCTTTGCGGTTCGGGTCGCCTATCATGGCGAGGATGGTTTTTCCGATGTGCCAGTATGTTTGAAGGTAGCGTTGATTGCTTTTGATGTCGCTTTGTAGTGTGTTGTCATAAAGCGAGCAGAGCTTTGAAAAGAGGGATTGATATGGATCGGTGTTGCGGGGGGCGGCCATTTTGCTTTCCTTTTTTAAAACTGGACAGATGCCTGCGTTCGGCGTATTCTGTGGTCAATTCATTCCGTTTATTTAATTCCATACAGTAGTAAAAGAAGTTGCACCCGGGTGCAACTTCTATGCAGGCATGTGGTATGTGTGACAAGTGTGGCAAATTGGGCCGTTCGCGAACCGCCCCTACTGCCCCTAATAGTTGGAATTTTTATTCACTGGATTGTATTTGTCATCGTTCCAGTTGAATGGGTTGGTTTCAATATATTGGCGACGAATATCCAATTCGTCATCGTTTCTTAAAATGCGTTCGTAATAATTACGCTGCCACAACCGTTTATCAAACGCCGGCCAATTATGCTGTTTAACGCCGGTGATGTATTGGTGAGTTGATTTGGATTTAAACGCTTGGACTATTCGTCCTATGGTCCCATCTGCGGTTCCATTTGGCAAATTGTCACCATTCGGTTTGTACGGGCGAACCTTGTGTTCGCCCTGCTTGTGGGAGGCGCCCTGTTTATTGTATACGCTTTTAAATAATGTGTTTGAATGATCAGGGCGAATACAAGATTCGCCCGTACAGGGTGGATGTGCTTCGGGAATTGGGCGAATACAAGATTCGCCCGTACAGGGTGGATGTGCTTCGGGAATTGGGCGAATACAAGATTCGCCCGTACAATTAAGATGAATTATGCCATGAAAATGGTTTGGCATAATCACAAATTGATCGAGTTGTACAAAATTGAATTGTTCCTCCAGCCATTGCCAACATTTGAATACCATCCGGCCCGAGTCGTTCAATATCATTTCTCGGTTGGCGATTTCACCGAAAAAACATTCCCGATGTTGCGTGCAAATGGTCACAAAATATGCCCCGACTGCGGCATAATTGTAGCCCGTCAATCGAATGGAACGACGATGATGTGTGTCGGGGTTGTACGTCATGTTGTACAATTCGTGTGTAGGGGCGAAAAATTTTCGCCCCTACTTGTTTCCTTTTAGGAACCAGCCGTATCCGATGGCGGCGAGGGAGACCGCTTCGGCGACGAGGACGGGATAAAATTTCATGCACTCAGGGAAAAACAGTTTGAAGGTGAAGGTGACGGTTGCACCGACCAGTATAAAAAAACCGCATACTTTGTATCGAAAATCGAGTCGCTTTCGTTCTTCGGGGGCGTTGTCCTGGTGTTTGGTGAAGCGGAACAGACACACAATCGCCATTACGACAAAGAAAGAAATTGCAGAGGCAATGTGAAACCATCTCGAGACGTGAAACGGCAATTCGAAAATGCCGGTCGTGGTAACGCCTTCGCAGATGGGGGTGGTGCTTGCCGGTTCAGTCGGGAATGTGACCACGCCAATCGCCAGGATGCCTGCTGCGGTGGTAAGATATTTATCGAGTTTGTTGTTCCCCTGGTACACGATCAGGAGTAGTCCGGATGCGAACAGGAACGACTCGAATACGTCGCGAATGCTGGTGTAATAATACCCGCTCAGGGAATCGGCCACCTGTTGGTGCACCAGCGCGCCCAGTCCAATCACGATGAGCGGCAGCGACATGCCGAGAATGCCGATGGCTTTTCGGATGGCCAGGTAGGAATCGTACATATTTCGAGTGAAATTTCGGTAATGCTCCGTAATGCGCATACACGTGCCTTTCTAGTTGATGAATGAACAAAGTATATTCCCGACGTTATATTCTGGAAAGATCGTTTTTGTTGTGGGACGAAAAAAACGCGCCTTTACAGTGCCAGTTCTTGAATCTCTGCGTCTGAGAGTGCGCGGTTTTCAATGTGCAGTTCGTCTATTCGACCTTTGAACAGCGGATCTGCGGGCCATTGACTTTTACCGAGTAAATTTCGACGTGCGGAAATGTCTGCCGGGCTGATGGTGAGAGCCGAATCGGTCGCCATCAGGGCGCCGTTCAGATACAGTTTTCCGGTGGCGCCTGAAATGGTAACCGCCACGTGGGTCCAGGTGTTGGGCGACACCGCCTCTCCTGCGTCGATGTCAATGCGTTCACCGTTGTTGCGAAGCCCGAAACGCAGTGTGTTGTCGACCGACGACGGGGTTAAGAAGTAGTAGCGATCCATGTCGTTGCCGAAATCAAAGATGCGTTGCCAGTTTTCGCCGCCCTCCCAGTATATCCAAGCGGCAAATGAGAACTCGCTGTTTTGGCCCACGCCGGGTGGGAGCTGCACGTAGTCGTTTTCGCCGTCAAATTGCATGGCTTGCCCTGAATGTCCCGCCGGGAACAGATGGGCGTTCATTCGCACTGCGTGGTTTGAATTGCCGGATGCGTCCATGGCATCATCGTCGAACGGATAGTAGGCGCTGCCGGGCGTGTCGATGTAGGGAATTGCCTGGGTATATGCAATGGGCGATTGGTGATCGCGGTAGGTGATTCCCGCAGCGGTTAGTGACCCATCGTCCCACGCCACGCGGCGAGAATCCTCTACCCAGTTGTAGAGCGCGTATCGTTCCACAAACGGCGCATTGTCGAGCATGTCGAGCATGGCAGCTATTGCGGCATCCTGCTGTTCCGCCGTAGGATCGGCACAGGTGGTCCAGTTTGCGCCGTTGTTCCATTCTGTAATCCAAATCGGCTTCCGGGTGTTGTCCCATACGCCTTTCAGGAAATTATAAAACTGGTCGGCGGTGCCGGTCGGGTTGGACGCATCGCCGTAGCAGCGATAATAATGTACGGCGACAAAATCCACTCGTTTGTTTTCGGAAGCGGTCTGCGTCATAAAATCATACAACCAGGCGAGACCCCCGTCTGTCGGTGCGGGAGACCCCACACGCAATCCCGTCGCGAGCAGGTCGGTCCAGGACCAGACCGCGTCGCCCACCAGTATGTCGGACTGATCGGCGGAGTTCGGTTCGTTGTATCCGAGAAGATGGTTGATGCCGCGTGCTTCCCAGTCCTGGTCCAGCCCCGGCCACCAGCGAGTTTGACGAATGGCCACATACTCCTGGTCGAGCGAAGAGTTTTTGCTGATATTCCAGTTGTAATCCCATTTCAGATTCAGTTCTGAACTGGGGTCTCCGGAAATTCCTTTTTTGGTGGTCCACCGCCACGGGAACACTCGAACAAATTGTATGCTGTTGTTCAACCCCGCCGGCAGCGCCCCCAGATAAATGTCGCCGTCCTGGGCCACAATGGTTTCGCTGATTCCGGTACCCGCATCTTCAACCGCAACGGTGGCCATGTATCCCCGCTTGAGCACCATCGAGCTGATGCTGCCGCTGAACGCGCCGAGATTCGTCGAATTGTACTCCGTATACTGTGCCATTTGCATGGAATCCCCTTCAAATTCGGTTTCGGTGTAAACGGTGAGCGGAGCGAAGTCGGGAGAGTGGGGGATGATCACCGCACCCTGTGCGTATTGAACCACGCGCACGTTGCTATCTAAGACTGCCGCAGCGCCGTTTACGATGATCTGGTCAAGAAAACCCGATGCCACAACGGAAGGTCGGATATTTTCAAAGAACACCCAGGCATCAGGCGAATTCAGTTGAACCGTGCAGTCGGTCAGCGGGGTGCCGTCGTCGGTGAGATGCAGTTCTCCGAATCCGGTGATTGTCACATTGAGATTTGACAGGGCGTCGGTGCGGTAAATGTCGTCATGGATGAGCAGGCCGCCTTCGGAGTCGGTATCGATAGCAAGATCTGTGTCCGTATCAGCGTCCGTGTCTGAATCGGAATCAGCGTCCGTGTCTGAATCGGAATCAGCGTCTGTGTCTGAGTCGGAGTCAGCGTCCGTGTCTGAGTCGGAGTCAGCGTCCGTGTCTGCGTCTGAATCAGCGTCCGTGTCTGAATCGGAATCAGCGTCCGTGTCTGCGTCTGAGTCAGCGTCCGTGTCTGAATCGGAATCCGTGTCCGTGTCTGCGTCTGAATCCGTGTCCGAGTCAGTGTCAGCGTCAGTGTCCGCATCTGTTGCTGAATCGGAATCTGTCAACCCGTCGAAGTCCGAATCAGACGAAGGCGGGCCATCGCCCGTGTCCGTGTCCGTGCCGGAATCGGAATCGGAATCGGAATCTGTATCCGCATCTGAATTCAAATCACCACTGGTGCTTTCATTCTCACTACATCCGACAATTGCGACAAATAGCCCGAATATCAGCCCCATGGCCGGGATTGGAGAAGTTTTCATGTCTGTTTTTCCTTTCGAGCACCACGTTGAGACGTAGTCATTTGGGCAATCACCATTCGATTGGCGGTGGTGCGTTGTATTCAACACTTTTTTTCTCATTTCTTCAATGTGGTAAGTGTGGTTTGACGACGTGGAAGGGTCACTATTGCTGAAGATACGGCGCCGTGTACTGACAAAAACAGTGCTCATTGTTCAAGTGGATGAAAAGATTTTGTCATTTGTAGAAAGACACAAAGTTGGTAATGAAAGGATGGTGTGGTAAAATGTAGGTTAATTTTGTCGGCGATTTGCTGCATATTTCGTGTGGGCGTGGGAACAACGCATCGCATATTGGGGATGATAAACTTTTGAAAAAGAAAAGCGCCAGCAAGAAACCACCCGGTTTGATGAGTCGAATCAGCGGTGTTTTCAAGAAATCGTCAATTTCTGTGTGGCCGCTGTTCGGGCGGGATACGCTCGCTGATGCGGGGCAGGGGTCGCGCATCGGGAAGCCGCGCGGTCCGCTGGAAACACTTTTTTTAAAAGTTGGACAATCGGGTGTACTGCTGGGGCGAACAGCGAAGCTGCTTTTTTCAGCCCAATGCGACAAAGGGGAATCCTGGCGCGTGGCGTATCGATTCGCAAACGGATCATTCTGGTTTGTGGCGATTGCCATGGCGTTTGTCGGAATGATTATGGTGTACCAGTCCACGGTTCAGTTGGATCGCGCCGTGGGTGACACCACATTGGTGGGCGCATCTTTTTTCAAGTTGTTGGTCAGGGTGCTGGGGCCCACGGTGATCGGTATGTTGCTGGCGTGTCGCGTGGGCGCGGGAATCGCCGCGGAAATCGGTGCGATGAGCGTCACCAGCCAGCTTGATGCAATGAGAATGTGTGCAGCCGAACCGATTGAAACCCTGATGGTGCCGCGTTTGCGCGGCGGAATTGTGGCTTCGATGTCGTTGGTCGTTATCGGCTGCGCATCGTCGTTGTTTGCGGGCATGGTTACCGGGATAGTGTGGTTCTCCATGTCGCACACCACGTATTTGAATTTTTCATTGGTGGCGCCATCGGATTTGATTCAGGGCGTGGTGAAAGCGTTTTCCTACGGCGTGGCGGTACCAATTGTGTCGGGGGCATGCGGCCTTTCCGCTCACGGGGGCGCTCGGGGGGTGGGGCAGGCAACCACTGACGCAGTGGTCGGTTCGTCATTTGTGATTGTGGTGATGGATTCACTGATTTCGATGATTTCTCATCTGCTGGTGGGCCAATGATTGAGTTTGAACATATTTCAATCACCCTTGGGGGGCGGAAAATTCTGAGCGATGTGTCGCTTTCCATCGACGAAGGTGAAATTTTCTGCATTGTGGGGCGGTCGGGCGTGGGAAAAAGTGTGATGATCAAGCAGCTGGTCGGATTGCTGCATCCCGATGAAGGGTCGATTCGGTTCAACGGTGTGGAGGTTGTCGGTATGGATGAAGCAGGGCTGCAGGACATTCGCAAGGAATGCGGCATGGTGTTTCAACATGCCACGCTGTTTGATTCCATGAGTTGTCTGGAAAATGTGATGCTGCCTATTTTGAAGCATCACGCGTTGAAGCCGCATAAAGCGAGAGAGCGGGCGCTGATGTACATGGCTGAGGTGGGGGTGGAGCATCTGGCCGAAAAAGAACCGGCCACGCTGGGGCCCGGGCTGCGAAAACTGGTGGCGATTGCCCGCACACTGACGATGGAGCCCAAGGCAATTCTGTTTGATGAACCGACTACGGGACTTGACCCCCTGGCGGCGCGAAAATTCGACCAATTGGTCACCGGGAGTCTGGCGGGCGCCAATATGACGCAGGTGGTGGTTTCTCACGATGTGCGATCTATTTTTGATATTGCCAATAAAATTGCTATGCTACATGAGGGCAGGGTAAGATTTCTGGGTACGCCGACAGAATTGGAAACCAGCGACGATTCGGTGGTGCGCAATTTTATCAATGGACACCCGGAGTAGGAGTAACAATGGCAGCGGGTAACAGAGACGAGAGACGGTTGGAGCTGAAAGTCGGCGCCATGATTCTGGCAGCGTTGATTATTCTGGTGGTGTTTGTGCTGATCATCAGCGATTTTTCTTTTGCGAAAACAGAGGAAGTCGATATTTATTTTCAGAATCCCGGAGGATTATCGGCGGGGGTGGCGGTGAAAGTGGCCGGGCGGAAAGTCGGCAAAGTAACTGAAATGACATATATGGGGCAGAGCGGACCGGTAAATCCGCTGACCGGACGTCCCTGTCTGGTTCGCGTTCGCATGGAACTTGAGAAAACCGTGTTTGATTCGTTGCGGGAAGACGCCCATTTTTATATCACCACCAAAGGTGTTCTTGGGGATCCGTTCCTGGAGATTGACCCCGGAGTGTCCGAGTCGCCGGTCAAAAAATCGAAAAAACTGTTCGGGACCGATCCTCCGCGATTGGATTTGTTTCTGGCAGATGCGGCGGAGTTGGTGCGCGCATTGAATCGTCTGTTGGTTACGAATGCCGATAGCCTGGACCAATTGATTAAGGGGAGCGCGAATCTGGTTACTGCGGTCGATACCTTTGTGCAATCCGGCGATGAAGTGGGGGAGAGCAAGCAGCGGTTCGGCCGCATACTGGAAAATGTGGAGCAGATAACCGCGGATACGCGGGTGCTGGTTCAAAATGTGAACGAGAAGTATGTGGACAATCCCGACGTGGTGAAAACCATTAAAAATCTGAGGTCGGTTTCCGGAAAGCTGGATAGAGAATTGGAGCCGTTGATGACCGATGTTCGGGAAACCATGGCGGTACTGAATCGGCTGGGAAACACGGTCGGTCCTGAAGAGCAGAAGGCGATTAAGGAGTCGTTGGCGCGGCTGAATCAGGTTACTCAACGGGCGGATTCCGCGCTGGTTCGCGTGAATGCGATGATTGGACGGCTTCAGAACGGCGAAGGGACGGTCGGCCAACTGCTGCAGGATGAAGAAATTTACGATGATTTGAAAGAGTTGTTGCGTGACATCAAGCATCATCCCTGGAAGCTCATATGGGAAGATTAGGGTGAAATATTTAAACTGTGATGCGTGAAATTGCAGAGATACTGAACATGTGTGTTGTGAATGTGGTTGACCAACCAATAATAAGTATAATATCTTTATCTAATTGTTATTTACGGGTTCCCGGGAGGACAGATGCCTTCAGATAGCAGACTTGGTGAGCTACTTGTTCGAGAAAAAATGATTTCGCTGGTAGAGCTTCGCAAAGCGCAGGAGCTTCAGAAGCAGAGCGGCGAAAATCTGGGGAAAAGCCTCGCGAAATTGGGTTATGTCTCTGACGAGGAAGTGACCGAATTTATTGCCGGACAATATAATGTTCCATCTATCAATCTCGACGAATATGAGATTGAGCAGGAAATCCTCGACCTGGTTCCCAAAGAAGTGGCCGAGCGGCATAAAATTCTTCCGGTGTCGCGCGCGGGGACTTCATTGGTCGTGGCGATGGCTGATCCGACCAACCTGCATGCAATCGATGATGTGAAGTTCTTGACCGGGTACAATGTTGAACCTGTGGTGGCCTCTGAGACCGCGATTGAAGCGGCGATGGAACGTCACTACTCCGCACCGCTGGCTTCGTACGACGAGGTGATGGACGGCTTCAATGATGAGGAATTTGATTTTGAAGCCGATGGTGAAGACGGCGAAAATGTGCTTGAACTCGAGAAGTTGAGCGAAGATGCGCCGGTGGTTCGGTTGGTGAACCTCATTCTTGTAAATGCCATTAAGAAAAACGCGTCTGATATTCATATTGAGCCGTACGAGAAAGCGTTTCGAGTTCGATATCGGGTGGACGGTGTGCTGCATGAAGAGATGCGTCCGCCGTTGAAGCTGAAGAATGCGCTCACCAGTCGCTTAAAAATTATGAGCAAACTCGATATCGCCGAACGGCGATTGCCGCAGGACGGACGCATTAAGCTGAAGCTCGGTAAGGGGCGCGAAATGGATTTCCGCGTCTCGGTGCTTCCCACTCTGTTCGGTGAAAAGGTGGTTTTGCGACTGCTCGATAAGTCCAATCTGCAGCTCGATATGACCAAGCTGGGTTTTGATCCCAGACCCCTCGAAGATTTCAAAAAGGCGATTCATAACCCCTATGGAATGGTGCTGGTAACGGGACCGACCGGTTCCGGTAAAACCACCACGTTGTATTCCGCGTTGTCAGAACTGAATCAAACCGATGTGAACATTTCAACCGCCGAAGATCCCGTCGAATTCAACCTCTATGGCATTAATCAGGTGCAGATGCACGAAGATATCGGTTTGAACTTCGCAGCAGGGCTGAGGTCTTTTCTTCGTCAGGATCCCGATATTATCATGGTGGGAGAGATTCGTGACTTTGAAACAGCGGAAATCGCGGTCAAAGCGGCGCTTACCGGTCACATGGTGCTTTCCACCCTGCATACAAATGATGCGCCTTCCACCATCAGCCGTTTGTTGAACATGGGTGTTGAGCCGTTTCTGGTGACCGCGTCGGTGAATCTTGTTCTGGCCCAGCGTCTCGGTCGTCGACTATGCAGCGAATGTAAGATTCCCGATGATTCAGTCACCACGGAATCGTTGCTGGAGGCGGGGGTGTCTCAACAAGACATCAACGCCGGTTTTCAGGCGATGATTGGCAAAGGTTGCGCCAAATGTGGAGATACCGGGTACAAGGGGCGGGTGGCGTTGTACGAGGTGATGGTATTTGATGAAGTGTTGAAGGATTTGGTTCTGCAGGGGTGTTCCACCGCAGAGTTGAAATCTGAGGCGATACGTCGTGGAATGCAGTCTTTGCGTATGTCAGGGCTCGGAAAGGTTAACGAGGGGGTTACGTCGATGGCAGAAGTGCTTCGCGTGACGGCTCACGACTAGTCGGCGCCCTTGGTTGTTATCAGAGTACGTATTTCACAGAATAGGAGTCCATTTTGGCCAATTTACACCAGCTTCTCAAGGCGATGATTGAAAAGGGAGCTTCTGATCTGCATATTACAACCGGGTCGCCTCCCCAGCTTCGCATTGACGGTTCTCTGGTTCCGCTGAAAACGGAACCGTTGACTCCGCCGGATACGAAGCGTCTTTGCTATTCGATTTTGACAGAAGAGCAGAAGGTCAAATTTGAGAAAGAAAACGAACTGGATTTGTCTTTCGGTGTAAAGAATCTGGCTCGATTTCGTGCGAATGTGTTTGTTCAAAGAGGTGCTGTTGCCGGGGCTTTTCGGTCAATTCCATTTAAAATTCTGAGCATGGATGAGCTGGGGTTGCCTCCGATTGCAGTGGAGCTTGCGCATCGCCCGAAGGGCCTGGTGTGCATTACGGGGCCGACCGGCGCCGGAAAATCAACCACGCTGGCTGCCATCATTGACTACATCAATTCGAACAAGCGGCATCATATCATTACCATAGAAGACCCGATTGAATATCTGCATCCGCACAAACGCAGTCTGGTGAATCAGCGCGAGGTGGGGGCGGATACGGTGGGCTTTAAGGATGCACTCCGATATGTGCTTCGTCAGGATCCCGACGTTGTGCTGGTGGGCGAGATGCGTGACCGCGAAACAGTTGAAGCCGCGCTGACTATTTCAGAAACCGGTCACCTGGTGTACACCACGCTGCATACCAACAGTGCTGTGCAAACGGTGAACCGAATTATTGATTTGTTTCCGCCGCATCAGCAAGGGCAGATTCGGGCACAGTTATCGTTTGTGCTGCAGGGCATTTTAACCCAGCAACTGCTTCCCCGCGCTGGAGGGCCGGGGCGGGTACTTGCTGCAGAGGTTATGATTCCCACTGCGGCGATGCGGAATTTGATTCGCGAAGACAAGGTTCATCAAATGTACGCGCAAATGCAGGTGGGACAGGGGCAGCACGGGATGCTTACGTTTAATCAGTCTCTGATGAATCTGCTTCAGCGCAGGCTGATTACGCTCGATGAAGCGATCGGGCGCAGTCAGGATGTGGATGAACTGAAAAATATGATCGCCGATGCAACAAAAAAAGCACAACGCTGACGTCGGGATTTTGACCTTTCGATAAAAATCGGGCTACAATTGGGAAAACGTTTTTAAGCGGGATCGGCAAATAATTCATGGCGAAATTTTTATACGACGCAAGAGACAAATCTGGGCGAAGCATTTCTGGTGAAATGGAAGCAGAGACTGCGGCTGAAGTGGAATCAAAGCTTCAGTCAAATGGGTTATCGTCTGTCAATGTTCGTAAAAAGCCGATGGAAATTCATATCAAACTTCCTTTCGGCAACAAAGTCACCGCCAAGGATTTGAAAACCTTTACCCAGCAGTTTTCAACCATGGTCGATGCGGGCCTGCCTCTTGTGCAATGTCTCGATATTCTCGGTTCTCAATCTGACAATAAATACTTTGGGCAGGTGCTTATCGAAATTAAGGGCTATGTGGAAGGCGGCGCAACCTTTTCAGATGCGTTGGCGAAGTACCCCAATATTTTTGATTCGTTGTTTGTGAATCTTGTTGCTGCCGGTGAGTTGGGCGGTATTCTCGATACCATTATGAAGCGGCTGGCAGAGTACATTGAGAAAAAAGAACAGCTGCAGCGCAAAGTGAAAGGCGCAATGGTATATCCTACTGCCATCCTGATCATTACGGCAGTGATTATCACCATTCTACTGAAGTGGGTAATCCCGACGTTTGAGAAAATGTTTTCGGATTTCGGTAAAGAAGGAGAGCTGCCTGCGCCCACGCAGTTCGTTATCGGTTTGAGTCGAGCCTTTCAGGATTGGTGGTATATTTTCGGGATTGTAATCGTTGTGGTTGTGACCGCATATCGAATGTTTGTGAAAACACCTGTCGGGCGTCAAACAATGGACCGCATATTTTTAAGTTTACCCATTGTCGGTTCAGTGGTTCAGAAGATTGCGGTTGCACGGTTTACCCGAACCCTGGGAACGCTGCTTTCGTCAGGTGTTCCGATTATTGACGCATTGAATACGGTCGCCAAGGCGGCGGGGAATTCTGTTGTTGAAAAGGCGGTGTTGTTCGCTCGGGATAGAATCTCCGAAGGGCGAAATATGTCTGAACCGCTGCAGGATGCCAAAATTTTTCCCGGCATGGTGGTTCAAATGATAGCTGTGGGAGAGCAAACGGGTGCCCTCGATATCATGTGCAATAAAATCGCTGATTTTTATGATGAAGAGGTGGACGTGGCTGTGGCGGCCCTTACCAGCATGCTGGAACCGTTGATGATGGTTGTTATCGGCGGTGTCGTGGGCGGAATGGTGATTGCGATGTATCTGCCTATTTTCTCTATCGCGGGCACTGTCGAATAACCTTGATGGCTTTGGACGAGCAAAGGGCGGCAGTTCCGAAAACACAAATAAAAATAGATGTTACGCGGCTGTCATGGGTAATGGTGCTGCGCATTGTGATTATCTCTGTGCTGCTTGGCGCGACGATTTTCATGAACCAGGACATTGACGCAATATCGGGTGCATCCACTCGGTTTTTGCTTGCGATTATCGTTTTTACGTATGTGCTGACAATCGGATATGCCATTTGGTATCGTACCGGAAAACACCTGCGGGCGCTCGGATATATTCAGTTTACCGCAGATGCGTTTCTGTTCAGCGGGCTTACCTATTCGACCGGCGGAATCACTTCGGGCTTTACTTTTCTTTTTCATTTATGGGTTATTGTCGCGGTGGTATCCCTTGGAAAACGTGCGGGATACATATTGGCGACAGTGTCATCCTTATTGCTTTGCTTAATCGCATTGCTGTCTGAACTTCGAATTATAAATACGTTGTCGGATATTTCGGTGCCGGAAATGTCACTCGCTGTCACGTTGTACGCAACGACCGTAAATGTTGTCAGTCTATATATTGTAGCCGCACTGGTGAATATTCTCGCTGCACGGCTCGAATTCGCGGGCGAGGGATTACAGATAGAGCGGGCGCAAAAAGAGGAGCTGGCGCAGAAGCTGGAGCATGCGGAACGATTGGCCGCACTTGGGGAATTGGCTGCCACGCTGGCTCATGAAATTCGCAATCCGCTCAGTGCGGTTTCAGGTTCATTTCAGATGCTGCAGTCGGGCTTGTCACCAAACAGCGATGACAACATGCTGCTCGAAATAATCGATAGAGAATTGTTGCGAATGGGGCGATTGGTGGACGACATCTTAGAATACGCCCGTCCCAGACAACCACAGTTGATTTTGCTGGATGTATCAAAACTGTGTACTGAGGTGCTTCGTTCTTTTCAAATCGGAATTCAGGCGCGCGGTGTGGAGATTGTACAGCAGATCGACAGCAATGTGCACTGCTACGGGGACGGCAATCAATTGAAGCAGGTGTTGTGGAATATCCTGGTGAATGCGTCACACGTGGTACCTGAAGACAATGGACGAATCGATGTTCGGGTGTATCATTCGGATGATGACGCTGTGGTTGAAATTGAAGACAACGGGCCCGGGGTGGCGCCGGAGATTAAGGAAAGAATGTTTGAGGCGTTCTTCAGCACCAAAGAACGGGGAATGGGTCTCGGGCTTGCATTGAGTCATCGTATTCTGACAGATCATAGGGGCAGCGTGACATTGATTGACAAGCCGCATTCCGGTGCGGTCTTTCAATTGCGTATTCCAGGCGGCAATTGACGTAAAGAGATTGCAATTCAACGGCGCAGCGATTAATAAGTGGCAAAGACTGGTTTGAGAGGAACTATGCGAAAAGTGTTACAATACGCTGTATTTTTTTCTGTGCTTATCATTTCGGGATGTCCTGCGGAGATTGAAACTCCCATCCAGTCGCCGTCGGTACAACAGACTGCCAGCCCGGAAGCCGAAAAAGGGTTTCGAGACGCGGTTCGCGCATTTAATGAACAACGATACGAGGATGCCGAGGCGCAGTTCGAGACCTTTTTGGCAGAGTTTCCAGATGATCCACTGGTCGGCCAGGTTCAGGTGTATCAAGGGCGAATCGCCATGGAGCAAAAGCAATTCAGTATCGCGAAATCTTTTTTCACGCGAGTAGTTGAATTGGGAAATGACCACCCATCGTATGACTATGCACGAATGCATCTCGGCCTTTGCGAGTATGAACTTCATTCTTTTGAAAAAGCGATAGAGATATTATCTCCCTATGCGGGACGATTTGCTAATGCAGAAGAAAATCGGAACATTTTGTCCACGCTTGTGAAATGCAGTGCGGCGGTTGATGATTGGAAAGAGGAGATTCGTTGGACAGAGCAACTCCTTCTCACCGGGCCGTCACAAGATGTTGAGAAAGAGCGCCTGCAGCGAGTGTCTGACCTGGTGGCATCGCAGACTGAAACTTCGTTGCATAAAGCAGCAGCCATGTTGACCGAAAAAGGAACGGTCTGGGCATTGGTGACCGCACAAATCGCGCGTATTCAGTTTGAGAGCGAGCAATTTGACAAGGCAACCGACACCATTGCCGATATTCAGGAGTCCGGGACGAAGAATGCTGAATCGGTTTCAGAATTGATTGCATTGATTGAAAAGCGTAACAGTGTTGATATTCGTACCATCGGATGCATGTTACCACTGTCCGGTAAAATGCGTCTGGTGGGCCAGGATACGCTTAAAGGGGTTATGCTCGCATCGAAAAGAAATCGCTTCGGGCGGGAGAACGCACCGTTGTCTGTGGTCATGCGCGATACCGCCACCGGAACGAAAACACCCGAAGAAATTGTGGAAGAACTTGTTATGAAAGAACGGGTGGCTGCGATCATCGGTCCGATGGATGCCAAATGGTCGACCCGGGCGGCTCAAAAAGCGCAGCGATTGGGGGTTCCAATGCTGTTGCTGTCTGCCGATGAGCAGGCTGCGGGTCAGGGAAATTATGTATTCCGAAAATTCGCATCACATCATGCGGAGCTGTCGGCATTAATGCAGTACGCAGCGGAATCGAGTGACCCGCCGGTACAGTACGCGGTGTTGTATCCTGAAAACAGTTACGGTACATTAATGGTGAAATTAATGTCCGCAGAATTGAAAAACCAGGGAACTACCGCAGTAACTGTTGGTTTTGACCCGGCGTTAGCAGATTTCGGCCAGGTGGCGGAAAAATTGGCGGCACACGCCTTTTCGGTATTGCTGCTTCCCATGACTGCTGATCAGCTGGCCCTCGCCGCTCCCGCACTTGCTGCTGCCGGAATCTGGCCCACAGTCCCCGGCAGCGAAAGCGCAGTCCATGTCGCCACTTATCTTGTTCCGTCCGCCGGGTACTCGCCGACGTTGGTCAGCAGGGCAGGCCGTTACCTCCAGAATGCTGTATTTGTCAGCGATTTTAAAACCGATCGCAGCCCTTCCGTATTGAGTTTTACACGAAATTTTGAAAATGAATATAAAGCATCGCCATCAACATTCGCGGCATACGGATACGATGCAACCTTGTTGGTTTCGAACGCGATTTCAGCCGGGGTATCCAGCAGACGCGAATTGCGCACATGGCTTGACGAAGTGCTCACCTCTGACGGGCTGGTGTTTCCATTTTCCGGGTTTAATGAAAACGGCGAGGCCATCGCATCGCCACGCGTGCTTCGACTTGAGGAGAAAGCACTGGTTGACAAATGAGTCATATTCAGTTGGAAACCGTTCTTCAGCAAAAAAAAATGGTGGTGTGTATCGGTGCCGGAGGGGTTGGAAAAACCACATTTGCGGCGACTATCGCGCTTCGAGCGGCAATGCTTGGTCGAAAGGTGGCATGTCTGACGATTGACCCCGCAAAGCGGCTGGGGGATGTACTCGGTATTCATCAAATCACCGGTGACAATGAAATGAGTGTCGAACGTCCCGCTTTTGACGGCACGGAATTACACGATCTTTCCGCTTTTCTGCGTGCGGATTGCCGTGGTTCGCTCCATGTGGGAATGCTGAATGCGAAGCAAACGTTCGACAACGTTGTGCGCGACAAATCCTCTTCACCTGCGCGCGCGGAAAAAATATTGAAGAATAAGCTGTACCGGTATGTATCCGGTTCATTGAGCGGCATGCAGGAATATATGGCGTTGGAGCGACTGTGTCAGCTTCAGGAAAATGATGCCTACGACTTTGTGGTGCTGGATACGCCGCCGTCTGACAACGTAATTGATTTTTTTTCTGCCCCATCAAGAATGCGGAATGCATTGGATGGCCCGCTGGTGCGCATGATGCGCAAAGTATACGGAAGCGGTTCTTCGCCTGGTTTTGATTTTTTCGGACGTTGGGCGATGAGCGTATTTGGTGTTCTTTCGAAAATTACCGGCGCTTCACTGCTCGATGAGATCATGGAGTTTGTCGACGCATTAAGCGATCTGTTCGGAAATTTCTCGGTGCGTGCGGTCCAGATAGAACAGATGCTGTCCGGAAAAGACGTTGATGTATTCATGGTCACCCGTCCGGATGATGCGTCTGCCAAAGAAACCGGTGAACTGCAGAAGGCACTGGAGACGCGTGGGTTTCATGTGGATGGACTGGTGTTCAATCAGTGCACGTTGCCCAAAGTAGTTGAAGCGATTCCCGAATCACTGATTGAACCGTGCCGGTCGGAATTCGCCGAAGTGAATCGAACCTGGAACATTGTGTATGAGCAGGAACAGGGGGTCATTTCAAAAGTGGTAAATGAGCTGTCGACTTTTTCGCTGGTATGTACCATTCCGCTTATTCCGGTAGAAAACAATCGAATTGACGGTTTGATTGAAATCTGGAACGCCATTCAAGAGGTTATTCGTACCGACGAACCCGTATCGCCGGTTTCCGGTTGATTTCCACAGTGAACTGAAACAGAAATTTCACCATGCCGTCGGCTTCGTTCACCAATCCGCTCGGCACGTTCGGAAAAGGCGCCGCGTTCTTGACGGCATCAGAGGCTTCATCATCTAAAAACAGTGCCCCACTTGGGTGCATGGTGTACACCTTGTGGAGGGAACCATCCCGGTTCAGCACGACAAGCAGCGTTGTAACGCGGTCTTTGCTGCCGATGATTTTGGTTTCGGGATCGTTCCTCCGAATGGCCACATCCGGATGCCAATACTGCTCTACCATTTTTTGTACCCGGTTGAAAAACGGCGCATGTCTGAACGAAACCGAATTCAACGCCGTCTGTTCGCCTTCCATCACATCACGTAAATCTGCCAGCCCGCTGCCGGAAACCGCGCTTTCAAAAGCGGTTTCATTCGGTTTCAACTGAAGCGGCGTTGTTTTTTGCGGCAGCGTGGGCGTCGGATCCTGAGGCAGAATGACGTCGCTCGGTTCGGTAAGGGGTGGGGGGGAAGACGGTAAGGATTCCGGTTCAGATTGTATCGCAGGTGAGGTTTGTTCAAGCGGTGCAGGGGAATCAACGCGGTGCTTTCCAATGTTTCTGGCTCTGGTTTCGCGGTCGACAGATGAACCGCCGCGGGAATAATACTTGGCGCTTTTGCTGGAACTTTTCCCGGTGCTGTTGTCGCCGACATCCACAACGGTTTTGTCGTCGTTTATATCCTCTTCTGCCTGAGGTTTTTGGGAGTTCGCGAATGTGGAGGGCCATAAATCCACCTCCATTCGTCCGTTGCCGCTGTCTGTGTCAGATGATTGTAGTAAAACCGAGAGCAGGGGTAAACCAATCAGCAAATGCGCCAATGCCGCGAGTAAAAAGAAGAACAACGGTCGTCTAAACGACTCTTTTGCGGCGGCGGCGGTCATGCTGTCCAATATTGTACGCGGCGAATTTCTTGTAAAGAGCAATTCGGGCAGGTCGGAAACCTCTCCATGAGAACGGGTGGGCGTTTATGAATTACTCGGTTTTGTTCTCTTCTTCGGCATCTTTCTTTTCGTCTGAAGCTGTCGGTTCTTCAGCGGCTGCCGGCTCTTCGGCGGCTGCGGGCTCAGAAGGTACGGTTTCGCCGGACTGCAGCTGAATGGGTGGCGGAACGATTCCTTTTTCGGTGGCTTGCTCGCAACCCCGTTTCGCACCGGTGGGAATTCCCGCGCTGACCAGCACTTTGAATTCAACGCGGCGATTCTTCTCGTGAATCGCTTCACTGTCGCCTTCTTCCACCGGGCAATACTCCCCATAGCCCTGCGAAACCACGCTGCTTTCTTTCACGCCTTTGCTGAGCAGGTAGCGTTTCACTGAAGCGGCGCGGTCCTGCGTAAGTTTCAGGTTGTAGGTGTCGCTGCCGTTGGTATCGGCGTGACCGGCGATTTCCACCAGTTCGATTTGCGGATTGTTCTTGATGGTTTCGGCCACCGCGTTCAGAATATCAAACGATACCTTCTTGATGTTCGCCGAATCGTACTCAAAGTACACTTTCTTCAGAATACGGATGGTGTCACCCTGAAGAATCACATCGCCCTGGTCGGGACAGCCGTCCTCGTCTTCTTTACCGTTGTACACCTCGGGGTTGTCGGGACAGGCGTCATCCACATCGAGAATGCGGTCCTGATCATTGTCCGGGTCGGGGCAACCGTTTTTGTCTTCAAATCCGTCCACGTCTTCAGGATCATTGGGGCATTCGTCGTTAATATCGAGAATTTTGTCGTTGTCGTTGTCCACATCGGGACACCCCTCTTTGTCTTCGAAACCGTCGAGGTCTTCGGGGTTGTCGGGGCATTCGTCATTAATGTCGAGAATGCCGTCGCCGTCGCGGTCTTTTTCATCCCGTTCGGGGCAGCCGTCTTTGTCTTCGACGCCGTCGGCATCTTCGGGAATCAGCGGGCATTCATCATCGATGTCGAGAATACCGTCCATGTCATTGTCGGGTTCCGGGCACCCGTCTGAATCCAGGAACTCATCAAAGTCTTCGGGGTCGAGGGGGCACTGATCAACGTCATCTTTGATGCCGTCGCGGTCTTTGTCGCCGATGGACGGCTCATACGCGAAACCGAGGAACAGCCGTTGCTCCATGGCCTGATATCCGTATCCCGGGTTGTCACCTCTTTCTCCTGAAAGCGGAATACCGTGTGCGTACCCGGCCATCAGATAAGAACTTTCCTCGATAAACAGTTTGAAACCGGCATCGGCCTCTACCGACATGTAGTCGCGGTCGGTGAATTTTTCGATTAATTGGGCACCGTACAACTCCACCACAAAGTCGAGCACTTCGGGCCAGATGGAAAAGCTGTTTCCCAGGCCGAAATTGAGTTGCGGCCCTTGTACAAACAACACCCGTCCGCTCCCCGCGGTGTACGCGAAATCATTTGATGCGATATTGTCGACGCCTTTCATGGCGCCGAGCGGCAGGTGCACGCCGATGTTCAGCGCGCCGCGGTAAACTTTTCGTTCAATATCGGTAATTATTTTGGCGCGGAGCACACCGCCTTTGGGAGAGCCCATGAGGTATTCGGCGTCACCGGTGGGGAATCGGTATTCGAACACCGTAGACAGCCCCAGGGCGTGACGGTCAGACCGAATCCAGCGCAGTTTGGTGTGCAGCGACAGGTCTCCGATTTTACCAGAGGTGGACCACGCCGAACGCTGGTCTTCACCTCGATAGTTGTATCCGTTGAATGCGTATCCGGAGGGCAAGGCGATGGGAATGCCCACACCCACCACAATAATGTCTTTAATACCCCAGTTGGCAATCAGCACCGAGTGCAGATAAATATTTGTTATCGTATTGTCGTATGCGACGGTATCGTGCAGTTCCGGGCCCACCCAGCCGTGAAAGCCGAAGTCCAGGGTGAGCGACAGGGAGAGGGAGCGATCGGGCAGCACCTCGCTGCCGTCCACCGTGAAATGACCCTTGGTGTCAATTGCGGAGCGGAACAGTCGAAGGTCGGCGCCGTAGTTTTCGGTTTTCTGCAAAAGCGGTTTGTCTGCCCCCGCCGGGGATGATGTCAGAAGAAAGGCGAGCGTCGCGGCGATTGTGCTCAGTGCCAAACAAGTTGGTAATGATCTGGTTCTTTCACCCATTTTTGTCCCTCGTGTGTTCAAGATGTCGGTTGCGGCCCGACAACGCACCAGTCAAACGTTTTTTTCGGCTACAAATATTGAATAAATACAACCTGATTTCGTCTAAAAAGCAGTCCAAAACCGTGTACTTATTGTCATTTAAAAATTGTTATAAACATATACCGATTAAAAAAGATATGCAATCGACTAAAAAATTATCCCGGGCTCTTTTCCCCTTACAGAAAACGGTGTCTGAAATATCGGGGCGAAGTGTATTTAATTTTCACGCAGGTGAGTGCGGCGGTCGCGAAAAAAGCTGTAAATTGCAGGCGTTGGATTACCGCAACAGCCGGCACAAATTTGGCATTTCCGCAGGGCACAGAAAAAGTGCATCGAAAGTAATACACCCGTAAAGTTACAATGTTACAACAAAATACAAACCAATACTTGAACATTCATAATAAGAGGGTTAAAACTCCCTCTAATTATTTGAAAACGTAAAAGCAAGCAAAGCCAACGGGTCACAAGCGTGTCATTGGCTCACCTAAATTTCCTTAAGGAGGAATTTTCTATGAAAAATCAGAAAGTGATTAAACGGTCTTTGATGGTCATTTTGACTGTCGTGATGGCAAGTTTTCTAACCGGTGGTGCCTGTGAAGATGGCCCCGGAGGAACTACAGAGAAGCTTTGCGGTGCGTGCCCCACGGTTGCAGGCGGCGGTGTCAACTTCACCGGTGATGCGCGGGTGGACGGTCTGTTCAAAGCCATCGGCAATCTCAGTGCCGCAACCGGCGCCATCAACGCCAGTTTCGATGCCGAGATCAAAGCACTCGCTGAAGTATACGGCGTAGACATCGCGTCTTCTACCGATTTGGTTGCTGATGTTAAAGCAGCCATCGTTGCCGACATCAATGCGAACGTGGAAGGTGGCGTGGACGGCGGTTTGTCTGTGAATTTCCAGAAACCCCAATGCAGCGCCAACGCCAGTCTGGCGGTTGAAGCATCGGCGGATTGTAAAGTAGAAGCCGGTTGTGAAGTAAGCGCCGAGTGCCAGGGCCCCGAAGTTGAAGTTCAATGCGAAGGTTCCTGCTCCGGTTCCTGCTCCGGTTCCTGTGAAGGCTCTCTCTCCTGTGAAGCAAGCATCTCCGCAGAAGGCGTTTGCGAAGGCACCTGCGAAGGTTCCTGCGAAGGTCCCTCGGTTGCTTGTGAAGGTACCTGTACCGGTACTTGTACGGTTGAAGCCGGCGCCCATTGCTCCGGTTCATGTTCCGGAAACTGCACCGGTACTTGTGACGGCAGCACCGCTGACGGCGTTGCCTGTGACGGCGTGTGCGAAGGTGAATGTGACGCTTCCTGTGAAATCTCCGGTGAAGCCAGCTGCTCCGGTACCTGTAACGGTACTTGCGACGTAACCCCCGGCGGATGTAACGCCACCTGTAAGGGCGAATGTAAAATGGAAGTACAGGCCGAAGCAGATTGCGAAGGCGAAGTAAAATGCGAAGGTAAATGTGAAGGTTCCTGCTCCGCATCTTGCGAAGGTAACGTAACTCCTCCTTCCTGCTCCGCAGACGCTTCTTGTGACGCCGCGGCTGATTGTAATGCTTCTGCATCTGCGCAGGCCAACGCCAGCGTTGAGTGTACACCGCCTTCTCTGACGATTTCCTACAACCTCAGCGCCGAGGCATCTGCTGACGCGCAGGCTGCTGCTGAGTTCAAAGGCAGATTGGAAATTTTCAAAAAATCCATGATGAACATCGCTCAGGGCGCCTTCAAAATGAAAAGCCTCGTAACCGGCGATGCCGCGCTCGGTATTGATCCGCCGCTGATGACCATCGGTACGCAGGTTCAGGCAGTAGGTTCCGCTCTGGTCAATGGCCAGCTCGACATCGACATCCCGATTTTCCGCATTGACTGTGCCATTGATGCTGCCAGTGACGCCACCAGCGCGCTTGCCAGCATTGGTACCGATATGCAGGCAACTGTTGACGGTCAGATTTCGATGCTCGCCATCCTCAACATCGGTGGACTCAAATAGTTTAACCGGTTGAGCTAAACCAAACACGAACCGCCGGTTGGGCTTTTCCAGCCGGCGGTTTTTTATGTGCGCCAGGCATGGCGCGAAGCGCCGTGACTGGTGCTTGATAACCGTGGAGCGAAAGCGAAGCGGGAAGTGACTTGAG
>JAFGXQ010000168.1 GCA_016936575.1 Deltaproteobacteria bacterium | reverse complement strand
GTCGCTATCCGAATCACTGTCAGAGTCGCTATCCGAATCACTGTCAGAGTCGCTATCAGAGTCACTATCCGAATCGCTGTCAGAATCACTATCAGAGTCACCATCCGAATCGCTATCAGAGTCACTATCAGAGTCACCATCCGAATCTGCATCGGTGTCGCTGTCCGTGTCCGCATCTGCGTCTGAGTTGGTATTTTCGCGTATTTCCTCTCCCCGCGATGAATCATCGCAGCTGATAAAAAAGATCGAAAATCCGGTTATCAATACAATCCAAAGTGGCTTCCAAATTAACATAAAACTTCCCTTTCTCTCCCGCAAGTATGGGTAACGAACCGTGGCCATGAACATCCGAAAGCGGGAAGAAAAAGGAATATTCCGGCACATTTTCTTCCCACTCGGTAACCGCCGCAGCAGCAGCCAGGACTGGTGCCCACGCGACTGGAACACGAATTCACGCGCAAAGGAGCTATTTGCCGCCTTCAACATCCGAACAGTGAAACGGAATCCTGCTCAAACAAAACCCCATTTGGAACTAACCAATTTGGTACCAATTAAAAATAAACGGCACTTATTTTTTTGAAGAAATTCTGCAACACTTTCTCCCAATGAGATAATTGCGCTGTAGCGTCTTCCGGAAAAGCCCAGCTTTAACCCGCGTTATGGCGGAAAAGGGGCAAAATATGTTGTAAAGCACTTTCAGTTGTTTGACAGGTTGTTCATAGACCTTATTGCCACCTGGGAAATTCGAAACAGCGTCCAGCGTACCACGCCGTAAAAGGGAACTGGTCCAAGTCAATGTCAATGTGCACCCCTCGACTTTTCTGCCACCGGCCGCCAAGATTCGTTTCCGGAAGCAGCATTGGACGGCTTGGTTACAGCACGGTCGAACGCTTTAGGCGGTTCTCGTTTTGTTTCTGGATTACAGATGCCTTTGGCCAAGTCCGAGCCGGTGATTTGGATGGGTTCCACTGCGAGTTCGGGTCGATTGTATGTTTTGGCGCACGAGTCGTAATATCGAGGGTCTTCTTGTGGAAGGATGAACGGTTTGTGGGCCTGACCATTCTTGTCAAAGTAGCTGAAATACACGTGACTCATCAGCCCGTCTCGCCGCTTGCTAACAAACATAATCCACCGACCGTTGCTCGACCAGGAAGGCCAGGATTCGCTGAAACGGCTGTTGATGTTCAGTTCGTGATGTTTTCCGGTGTCGGTGTTCAGCACATACAAATCGCTGCTCTTGAGAAAGCAAGCCATATGACCATATTCACAACCGCAAAAGACCACCCATTTACCATCTGGAGAAACGCGCGGTTCCACCAAGCTCATCTCTGCTTCGTCGGACGATATCAGCACTTGGGGCGAGCCCCATTCTTCTGATTCGGAATCGAATGAAATCTGCATTAAGTCGTAGCGTACTTTTCGAAACTCGGTGCGTGGGAGCTTTGGGGCACTGCTGAAGTACAACCGTTTGCCGTCTGCCGACCATGCAGGCCAACTCTCCCTGCGAGAGGGGTCGGATATACCCAAGTTGGAAGTGACGCGGTTTTCGGCCACGTGGTAGACGGCCAAGTCTGAATTGTCGTCCCACTCTCCGCGTGTCTGTCCCACGGTGTGTTCAAACGGAGATACTTTGTTCACAGAAAATGCAATGAGTTCGCCACTGGGATGCCATGAGGTGAATGCCGCAGGTGATGTACTGAACCCTGCCGTGCGGGTGTTTACGGGGGTAACGGTGTTTTCTTGAACCAGCACCATCGGCAGACCGAATTCACTGCTGCGAATCTGATACGTCATTGTGTCGGTGTGACCGTTTAAAAATGTATGGCAATTCATGCAACCGCCGCCGATGGATTTGTTATCGAGCACGGTTTTTTCATGGAACGAATCCAGCGACCGCTCAACAATATAAAATCGCTCGTGAAAATGGTGAAGAGAACGCATCCAGCGATAAACAAGATGTGAATCAATCGATTCTTCGGCAACGCGGTTTTGAATGGCTTTAAATCGGTGCCATCGGTGCTGTTTAAAAACGTAGACAACGAAGGACAATATTTTTCCTTTATTGTGAGCGAGTAGCGTTTTCCAGTCATCCTCGGGGATTCGAATATCTCCGGTACGGGAACGAACCACAATGGCGTCACCGGCGTATCCAGTGATGTGTGCTACAAAATCGTCGCCTTTCTCTTCAATGGCAAAATTGAGCGGCGCGATATTGGGGGGAATGACAGTTCCTGTGTAGTCCGGGGAAATTTGCGGCGGTTGGGCTATCTGCCGCGCATCGGTGGGAAGACCCGAACCACAGCCGATAATCCAGATGAAAGTCGTTATGTGCAAGCAGTAACGTGTCGCGCGTCGCATCATGGGCTTGTCTCTTTCGTGTCAAAGTCGGGCGGGGAGAGCAAACCGGTTCTCCCAAACAAGTCAAAGAACCAATAGGTGTTTCCGAACTCGGGCTTCAGCGCTTCCCACGCGTCGCGTCGATTCTGATGGTGTTGCCGGTACAGCTCCTGGAAGCGGGCAAATTTTTGTATAGTGTATTGTTGTACTTTTATGTCAAGGTTCGGTGGTTGTTTCCCGGTAGCCAATATGTAGCTTACACAGGCCTCTTCATATGCGCGGGGTATCTCTCTATATCCGAATTCTTTGACACGGTGCACGTTTTGACCGAATTCTTTAAGATTACCAGTGATGAGGAACTGGGCCATAAGATACTCGAACGCCATACGATTGGCGGGCGCTTCTTGCAGTTGTTGAAACAGGATGTCCCGGGTGGTCCATTCGCCCACGTAATCGGTTTTCGGCAGCAGTGGTCGAATGCGATTCGCTTCTTGAATGGACCTTTCCAGAGTCCCATTTTGAAACGCTGCAATTAGAGCGGCAGCGGTCTCGCAATGGGTGACCGTTTTCTCCATGACGCCGGCATAGACACGAGCCGCTTTGGGGCGGTCCTTCAATACATTAATGGCGACGAGTCTGTGAAGAGCATGGCCTAGAAATCCCTGGCTGGTGAGCATTTCGTGGGTCCATCGTTCCGCCTGGTCGATTCTTCCCAATCGATAGTACACATCGCTGCGTCGGTTTGCCACATGGGGCAAACTGTCGAGTTCATTGCCTCCTAAAAGCAGTACACGACCGCTGCGGAATTGGGGATAGTCGAACATATCATGCGGAAGTCGCTCAGTGTGATACAATGCATGGTTCACGATGTGAGCGGTGATGATGGTCGCCTCAGATGGAAAACGATTTGCATACGCAAGCGCTGCATTCCATTCTTCGTTTTCGGCATAATAATTCATGGCTTGTGGACGATATCGATAAAAACGGTGGTTCACCATGGCAATGCAGATTGCCGCGAAAATTAGAATGCAAAATGTTTGGATCGCCCGATGGAACAGTGGTCGCAATCGATTCGCAAATACAGTTGCAACAATGGTCAGCGGAATCAGTGCGTACCAACAGAGCTCGAACGGATGAAGCTCTGGAGACGAGGGTTCCAAAGGGGTTGCGATAAAATACTGAAGTGTTCGATTGGGCTCATAGAGAAAAACGCCCAGAGCGAACGGAATGAAGGCACCAAGAAAAATGAATGCGGTGGCGAGTATGCGCTGCCTATGATTAATCAGTTCGTTCAGGGCGCAGATTCCGGCGAGCAAAAGTACCGTTCCACCGCCTATGTAGGCGGTGAAGGCGGACAACACCAAAAACAGTACAAGGCGAAAGACCATTGGGAAAGATTTGCAACGAGTGCATACCGCGGCCATGCTCAGGCTGAACGCAAACGATGCAAGCGGAAAAACAGTGATATGTTGCTGAAGTAGGAATAATCCAACAACTGCGGGTAGCATCGATACAAAACGGGGGGGCTGCCCAAATGACCGAAGTATCACTCTTGTGGTGAAGTAGATAATTCCCAGCAACGTAAAGAGCGTCAGCGCGCCCACCCATGGATAGATGTACAGCTGAGTGATTAGTGACGCCAGGCAATCGACGGGGCCGGCAACATAGCGCAGAAACGGCTCAATGAATTCTGTATCGAACAAAAAGGGACGACGCCTGTCGTGGTGTAGTTGCCGAAAATCGAACATTACCCGGATGTATAAAAAAGCCAGAAGAGGAAGAACAATATACAGCGCGCGATGTACTCCCTTTCGTTTTTGATGAGCAATTGAGGGAGGATGGGGTCGTTTCGTCGTCATGGGTCACGATTTCATGGCTGGGCATCCATCAGCTCACCGTCGATTTCAAAAAGCAGGTCGTCTCGACAAATATGCGCGACAACCGGAATGAGGGGTAAATGAGAGAGTCCGAGCTGTTCAAGTGTTGAGAAATAGACAGGGAGATACTGGGCATCTTTGACAAAAGCGCATCCGGCGCTGAGTTGTTCCAGTGACCAACCATAGGGCGAGAGAAGGGCGTCAATTTTATTGAGGGTGGTCCTCATCTGGGCTTCGAATTGGTCTGGATGCATGCTGCAGCCTTCTTCATCAATGGCGGCGGTGCCTGACAATTCTACAAGCGAGTGACCTTCGTCCGTGAGAATGGTTCCCCTACTGAACGCGGAACCATACTTCCAAGCTTCTTTTTGCGCCGCATTGAATAATGTCTGTCTGTCGACGTTCCGCGCAACGTATACATTTGCTTGTAGCTGCGGAACATCTCCGGCAACGCCTACGCCGGTGCTGGCCGGGAGGACTCTGGTATTTACATCGCAGTCGCGCCACATGTCGAATGCGGTGAATCCATCAATTCGCTCGCGATTGAACCGTTCATATTCAGCGAGAATATCCCGAATGTAAAACCAGGTGCGTGCCGCATCCCCCACTGTATAGCCGCGATCCGAAAGAATATTGGATATTCGAACCAAAATCTCTTTCGCACTACTTCCGCATACACCGGAGAGCGTCAGGTGATGCCCGGCGGACGTTCGCCACTGATGAATAATTTCACCGCGATTGGTTACTTCTTGTTGCACATTTGCTTGAACCGCCCGCAATATTCGGCCGCAGACCGGTGAGGTCATATCGTTGAATATGCGATCGGCACGTTTCGTTATGGGGTCGAAACTTCGTTCATGGACAACGGCATAACCGGCATCTGTCAGCGCAGAACAATGCCGTTTCCATTCGGTATCAAAGCGTTCGATATGTTGATTCGGTGTAAAGCCGCTTATGAACGCCTCAGACGGACTCTTGCGAACAAAAATGCGATGATGGGAGGGATATAGGGATTGTGTCATCGGCTTGGAAATTGCATTTTCTTTTTATATCTTGAAGCGTTGCGACTTGCATGTCCCAAAAAAAATCGGCAATAATCGGCTTTGCCTACACATGAATAGATTAATTCGCTGCGATTCGAACAATTCGCAGGTTCCTGCCGCCGGGTTGACAGTTCGATCCGTTTTCCAAACGAAGTGCCAGCAACTTGTCGTGGTCAAAGCTTCCCATGATGCTCACAGAAACCGTCTTTGAGGTTTCGCCGGGACTGAATGTGACTGTCGGGGAGCTTATGGCGAAATCAATGCTTTCCTGCGCATCCCCCGCCACCGGGACGATAGTAATGCCGGCCGGCGACGACATTTCCTGACTCAAATTGACCGTAAGCGTGACGCTCCCGCCCCGATTGGCAGAAGAAATCACCGTGCCGAAAGAAACCAGTGCCTTGGTCAACGACAAAGAATCATCCCAGCCGAATGGGGTTTCAGGGTACACCGAGAATGCGCCCAAGTCCGCGCCCGTATCTGCCGCGCCCTTCGCGGGGCTGGACGACTGCAAGTTAAAGTCGGTACTCCCCACAAACATGGGATTGGTCGATACACCGCCGGTTTCGCCCACCGTTGATTGAAAATTCGACACCGATGTTGCGCTGCCGCTCAATTGAATAGAATTCGAACTGCTGTCAGAATACCACAAATTGTTGCTGAAAATGTGAGGGCCGTTTGACAACGCGGTTGATGTGAATACCAAATTGTATTCAGAATTATTATACACAATATTGTTTCTGAACTCATCCCGCCATGACTTGTGAATATAGAATCCGGTAGTGTTGTTGTACGCCACGTTGTTGATATATCTGGCATCGTATGTATCTGACGTGGTATCATACCGTGCCGACTGAAACGCAACTTTGCAATCATAACCAATGTTTTCCTGCACCACATTATCTGCACACCGTGATTCGTTAAACACCAACCCGGTACAATCATGGGCCATATTCCGAAGCATCACATTGTAACTTCCGTCGCGATCGAGCCAAAGCAAATGAACCACATCTCGCCCATAGTTGAACGCTGCCACATTATTACCGGCGCTCATATCCTGAATATCAACAGCTCTGGAATATGTGTAGGAGCCCCCCCAGCTACGCAGTTTTCCAGTAAACCCGATAAACGTATTTTCGGTCACTAAATTAAATTCAGAAGACTGACTATTTACCGATACACCATCTCCATAAACGTTCTCAAAGTAGTTGTTGCGAACCACATTGTGAGAAGAATTGAGAATCCACACCACCGAGTTTTCATCCCAGCTTTCGACTTCACCGTTACCCAGATTCATAAATCGATTGTTTATAATCACATTGTGATCTCCATTTGAGATCGCAATGCTCGCGGTCCCGTATTGGTAACCCTCAAAGGTTAAACCTTCTATCCAAATATAGTCTCGGTTGGACAAATTGAATACGGCAGGGAGATCTGCTGAATAGGAAGTTGCCGGGTGGGTAATGGTCACTTCCCCGGTGCCGGGATTCGGTTTAAACGCAATCACCGCACCCGTGTTGCCGGAACTGGACGGAGTAATATTCTGCTCGGTATAACTCCCGCCGAAAATAACAACTGTATCGCCGGGCCCTGCCACTGAGGCCCCTTTACCGATGGTACGATACGGATTGGATTCAGTTCCGTTCCCTGAGTCATCGCTACCGGTTGTCGACACATAAATGGGGCTGGCAATCGGAATATCTGAATCACTATCCGAGTCGGTGTCGCTATCTGCGTCTGTGTCCGCATCCGTATCTGCGTCGCTATCGGCATCCGTATCCGTATCCGTATCCGTGTCTGTATCGGTATCTGTATCTGTATCGGTATCTGTATCACCGTCGGAACCTGGATTTTCGCAAATATCTGTCTCGGCGACATAACCGTATGCTTCCCCCACGTCCTGCGCACAAATCAACCCCGCTACACAATCATCGTTGCTATCGCAATCGCCCTGGCCTTCCACACATTGACAATCGGGAGTACAGCCGTTTTGTCCATTGGGATCATCACCGGTACAACTTGGGGGAACATCGGTATCACTGTCCGCGTCAGTGTCGGCATCTGTATCAGCGTCGCTGTCGGTATCGGTGTCTGTATCGCTGTCCGTATCGCTGTCCGTATCGCTGTCCGTATCGCTGTCCGTATCGCTGTCACCGTCTGCATCGGAATCACTATCAGTGTCGCTATCGCTATCAGCGTCACTATCAGTGTCAGTGTCAGTGTCAGTGTCAGTATCACTATCCGTATCGCTATCAGCGTCGCTATCCCCATCGGCATCACTGTCACCATCCGTGTCGCTGTCGGTATCGGCATCCCCATTCGTTCCGCTATTGCCGTCTTCTGTACACGCCGAAATAGAAAGTAACATTGCAATAACTATCCAAACATAAACAAATCGAAACATCATTTCACTCCTTCTTCTCACTCCTACTTCGAGTTCCCCCAAGTAGTGTCGTCATCATCAGCGAAACTGGGTGAAAAATTAATGATATTTTCTAATATGACATCACAACGGTCAGCACCGAGCGTTCCGGAATCGATTCCAGCGTGGCATACTTGCCGGCAGAAGTAATCGATACGGCTTCTCGCGCAGCGGTTCTCGACGTCACATACGCTTCCGCAGACGTCACACCGTTTGGAATCTCAAACACCACATTGCTGAAAGACTCCGTCGACCGATTTAACATTACAAACACGATTTTGCCATCGCCCTCATATGCGGTAATATACAATGAACTGTAAGCACTCTCTGTACTCACGCCGATGCGCTGATACCCGGGGCGAACAAACTTGGCGTATTGCGAAAATGCCCAACCGCGCTTCAGCACCTCACCCAGCGTGGTACCGAATTGAGAATCACCATCGCCCAAAAAGGAGTAAAACCGCCGTGCCCACCACCAAATGTAAGCGCTCCAGTTGTATTCGAGCGACATATGAACCCCTCGCAACATGCCGTCCAGCGTTTCATCCCACACCGCCTGGTTCGACGGATCGCCCCAAATGGCTGCACCCCCGCCGTCCGCCTCGTGCATCAGATACTCGGTCATCCATACAGGTTTGTTATGAGACTCCGCCAATGCGTACTCGTGAAAGTACCCACTGGCTTCACAACCGTACAAGTGACCGCCGATAATATCTACATTGCCCCGTGCAGTTGAATCATTCAAAATCGGGTCAGTGTAGGCGGGATTGTACCGAAACGATTCCGAAGCCATTACCTGTGCGCCTGTAATCGAATCCGCATAGTCACGCGCGAAATTACGCAATTCGTCGGCAGTCCAGTCGCAGGAGTCATAACTTACCTCGATGTCGGGTTCATTTTGAATAGAAACCACATCAATCGTGACTCCCTGACCGGACATGTATGAAATGTAATCATTCAAGTGCGCGGCGTAATCGTCGTAGGCATCTGCTCTCAAATGACCGCCCACATTGGTGTTTTCGGTTTTCATGCTGAGGGGCGGCGTCCACGGAGACGCCAGTATCTTAACGTTGGAACCATAGGCTTTCGCCTCTTGAAGGTTACTGACCGCGCGGCTCCAGTTTCCACTATCGTGTTCCAGAATGGTGCGCACAATTGACAATCCCAGCTCGTTATCGCCCATGCCCACCAATTTGTGCACCATGTCATCGGTGAGCATCGTCGTTGTCCACATGGGAAGTGCCCCGCCGAATCCATCAATGACCTGATACCGCGTATCCGGATTCGCGATGACATTCGCGTCCATCACGATAGAGGTATCCACATCTGAATCAGAATCCGCGTCTGTGTCCGCGTCTGTATCCGCGTCTGTATCCGCATCAGTATCAGCGTCGCTGTCGGCATCTGTATCCGAGTCGGTATCTGTATCACCGTCGGCGCCTGGATTTTCGCAAATATCCGTCGCGGCGACATATCCGTATGCTTCGCCTACGTCCTGCGCACAAATCAACCCCGCCACACAGTCATCGTTGCTATCGCAATCCCCCTGTCCCACCACGCATTGACAGTCGGGAGTGCATCCATTCTGCCCATTGGGGTCATCGCCGGTGCAGCTGGGAGGGACATCAGAATCCGTATCCGTATCACTATCCGTATCCGTGTCACTATCCGTATCGCTATCGCTGTCTGTATCCGCGTCAGTATCACTGTCCGTATCGGTATCTGTATCTGTGTCGGCATCTGTATCGGCGTCGCTGTCAGCATCGCTATCGCTATCCGTATCGGTGTCACTGTCTGCATCGGTATCGCTGTCCGTATCGCTGTCCGTATCGCTGTCGGTATCACTGTCGGTATCACTGTCGGTGTCACTGTCCGTATCGGTATCCGCATCGCCCTCTCCACCGATATCAACGCTGCTCTCATCCGTACAGCCCAAAGAAAAACCAATTGCTGCCCAAAATATCCATACGTAAACAAATCGAAACATTTCAGCACTCCTCATTCTAAATGATCGTCAAAACTCTAAACTGCCCTTACGCTTTTTAAGAATAGCGGAATCACCAGTTCAACGCTTCGATCATCACCGCCGCATACCGTTTGCCGAATTCTACGGTATCGTCATGACCGAAATGAAGATTCCACGTATCATCTGGTGCGACGTTCAATCCCTCCGCAGACACCACGTAAAAATTGGCGCCCAGATTCGGAACCTGTGCAACCAGGATATTGTGTCCAGCACATCCTCCGGAATACAGCAGCTCTCCGGCAAGAAAAGGAATGTCATAGTCAATTCCCATTGTGGACTTCATTTGTTCGTAAAGGGTTTTCACATCTCCAGGCCAGTCGGGGTCCCCATTGTCTGCTTCTCCCTGGTGAAACAAAATGCCTTCAAAACGCCCGTTGAAGGTCGCTTTGGCTACTTCAATCTTTTCGATAATCGTGTTGTAATGCGCTCCACCCTGCATAAACGTTTCAATTTTTTCGCCACTAAACGCTGCGGGAATAAGCCCTATGGTATCCCCTGCCGGCAGCCTTTCTATAATCGTTTTAGCGAACCAGTCCCCCGGACTTACTTTTTCACCACATGTGGGGGCGGGTGGATAGAAATCATGAAGAGATGGTTTGGCAGGAGCCCACGCGTTGTTCACCCGCCCGCAGTTTCCGTCATAACCCAACATTTGAATACGCTCATCGACAACCTTATCGTCGCTGTCCGCCAATGAAAATCCCGCCATATTGGATTGCCCCAACAGTAAAAACAGATGAACAACGGGTTCTCCCCCTTCGGTGTCAGTGTCAGCATCTGAATCAGTGTCAGCGTCTGTATCCGCATCCGTATCGCTGTCAGTGTCTGCATCCGCGTCGGAGTCGCTATCCGCATCGGAATCAGAATCAGAATCGGTATCCGCATCCGTATCTGTATCGCTATCTGTATCTGTGTCACTATCAGTGTCTGAATCTGAATCACTATCAGTGTCCGTATCTGAATCACTATCAGTATCGCTGTCAGCGTCTGTATCCGAATCACTATCAGTATCGCTGTCAGCGTCTGAATCTGAATCACTATCAGTGTCCGTATCCGCGTCCATGTCTGCGTCTGAATCACTATCGCCGTCTGTATCTGTATCCGCATCCCCATCCGCTCCATTGCCATCTTTTTCGCTTTCTACACATGCGAATACAAACAATAGCAGAGATAGGATCATCCAGTATTTTTTCCATCGTATCATTTTCAACTCCTTTATCGACACTCGACGAGTACCAACCTACCGTTCATCGATTCAACATCAACAGAGGCTGTAAAACATAATCAGAATTATCTTTGATGATCATTCAGTCAGGGATGACACCGAAAAGATCGCCGGCAACAAACGGATTGGCCAATCTGTCCTCAATGAAAGCGGAAATTGTGGTATGATCCGTTTTTGAAAAGAATCCAAAGACCGCTGTAGCCTCAGTTCCCGTATAGCGACGTAAATCATTCGGATAAGAACCGTATCGTCCGTAAGACACAACCACCATATTGTTTGCCACCACGTAACTATCCCCGCCATGTCCTTCGGTGGTATCCTTCGCTCCGAAATACCAAACCTGAGTGTCGTCGGGATTCGGATCTACAAAGTAAATAAACGGAGAGAAACACTCGGTAGTATTGCACAATGCCCCATTGGATCCATCCTGCAAAACCCAATAGTCAGCACTTTCCATCTCGCCGCCGACAGGTCCTTCGTATAAAAATGCGTACGCATCATCTGCCTTGATAATTTTCATCGCAGCATGGCTTCGGAAAAAATGATACTCAACTTCATATGTGCCCAACCCGGATATTGACCGCAGCCGTAAATGATGCCCCATCAGCACACCGTTTTCGTCAAATTCCACATCATTTCCATTCTCATCGACCCAACGAGTTGATGAATTCGATGTTCCCCGTTGCGGATGATCAAAATCCGCATTCCCAAAATTCGGCCATCCGCGGTATTCATGTTTGCTGGTTCCACTAGGCGATGTGTTGTACCCTTTATCGGCGTCATTTCCGACCCAGTCGTTTCCAACCATGTCGAAAGCGCTGTTAAACCCGGTGCTCCCTCCAACCTCACCCGTTTCGAAATAGAAAGTTCCTCCCGCCGCGGCAATTTTCCAACACATCTTTTCAAAGTGCTCCACTTTGGTTACCACCACTCCGTTCGGATAAGGATCATACGGATTTCCAGCACCCGTCTCTTCGGACTGATTCGTGTCGTAGATAATTTCAGTATCTGAATCGGTATCGCTGTCGCTGTCACTGTCTGCATCGGTGTCGCTATCTGAATCCGTGTCTGAGTCGGTATCTGTATCCGTGTCTGAGTCGGTATCTGTATCGCTATCCCCGTCGCCACCAGGGTTCACACAAATATCCGTCTGTTCCACATATCCGTAATCGGCGCCCACATCCATCGCACAAATCAATCCGTCCACGCAATCGTCGTTGCTGTCG
>JAFGXQ010000167.1 GCA_016936575.1 Deltaproteobacteria bacterium | reverse complement strand
TGCGAAAACAGCCCTTTTTTTATGCAGATATTTTCCGGATTTAAACATGAATTCAAATGGTTACCCATTCAGGGACGGGAACTAGTTCGTCCTTTGATTCAGATGCGCGATGTTGCGAGCTGCAGGTATTTGTGTTTTTCAATTGAACAAACCATACTTTCTGGCGATGTGTCGCCCAATGGGCCATTATATAAAGATAAACATCAGCATTTGTCCGTCAATGTGAAAAATACAGTTTTGTTTTAAAAATCCATAAAGATTGGAATTTGAAAAATGCGGAAAATCAACCGCTAAGCACAAAATACGAACCCCAATACGAGGCCATAAATTTCTTTTACGATGTCTCCTGCTTTGATAACACTCTGTGTTCTATTCACTCGGCCGAAACGGAAGGAAGCGTAACGTATGCAAACGAGTTCTGTTCGAAAAAAAAATATTACGAGAGAAGCCCTTCGTTGGCTTCAATGGCTGCAATGTTTGTCTTTAACAGCGCTGTCTGCGTGTGGCGGTGTTTACTACAGTGACGATTATCGAGCGCCGACGCCGGCGTTTAAAGATGTACCGCTGGAAGAACAGTTGGTGGTTCGGATTGAAGTAAATGAATGCGCCGCTGCGGCGATGCTCACCAACACCAACCCGAATGTTTGTGAACGCGATATCGCCGCTGAACTTCGTGCGAATACAACGATTCTGGCGTATGGAAAAGGCTCCTTTGAGGAAATTCTGTTCGGAGATGGAATTTTTGATGGAACTGTTCAGGTTTCCACGACGGCAACCGGCAGAACCAGCTGGGAAGGACTCATCCTGGTATGGCCGACCATCGCTACGCTCGGCACGATTCCGGCGCCCGGCGCAATCGACTCTGTTACCTATAATATGCGTATCGGCGAAAACGAAACAGAACCGTTGACGTTTCGCGAGCGAAAATGGATGGGGTGGATTCCTGCAGCCGCGACGAATCACGAAAAATATTACGAACGAAAATGGAAGCTGCTGGCAAATCAAATCATGTCGCGGGTTGAAAAAAAGAAAGCCGATCGGCCGAAAGGTTTTGTCAGTTACTTGAAAACCACTCAGATGATGGATGAAGTGCTGAGCGAATCGCGATTTGATGACGTTCAACCCCCCACGCGATGTGCGCTCCCCAAAATGCATTATATTTTTCAAACGACTCCCGAGGGAGAAAAACTGAATACCCTGCTGGTGGCCAAGGCGCTGAGTGACTGTTATTTTTTCAGCGATCTCGAAAAAGAATACGCACCTACACTGGGTGAACGATTAATTGGGTTGCTCGATGCGATGGCTCGGCTGGAAAAACGATGGCAGCGACCGCTGTTTCACAAGAAAACGGTGGAGGATATGAAATCTCAAACCGCTGCGTCACTGTTGTCTGGAGCGAGCGCGCTGGGGGCGGATGATGTTTCGCGAAACCCGCCACAGGACGCACAGACCACGAACGAGAACAATACGGATACTGCCGGCATGGCGCAAATCTCGGACACCAACGATACCGACACCGTCGATACCGCCGATGATACCGACGATGTCGTTGATACCGATTCCACCCCGGATTCCGAACAGACCGAATCCCTGTGAAGCTTAGTCCTATGTAGTCACGGGTCCACGTCTAAAGATCTATCACAATTCTGAAATTCTTTGCTTTTCATGTAGGGTCCGGGCTTTATGCCCGGCCGCATATATGGCACAATCAGCCAATGTCAAAATTGGCCGTTCGCAAGCATCCCAGTCTTCCTTTTCTTTGACTTCGCCATAGTGGCGTTCAGCCTATACACAACTTGCAACTGACCAGGCGTAAAGCCCGTATCCGGCCGGGCGTAAAGCCCGTATCCGGCCGGGCGTAAAGCCCGGACCCTACATTTTGTTGCTGTCTCGAGTACCTTGGAAAATGGGATAGATGTTCATGTCCACACACCCGCCTTTTTCACACACCCGCCCTTTGTTGTTCTTCACAAGTTGCGTTTTCGAAACAGTGAACCTATGGTGTGTGGGAGCGATTTTAATTTTATGAGGTGAATGATGACTTTTGACAGTGCGATGATTCAAAACATGTATGCAACGTATGCGGAGAAAGTGCAGAACGCCCGTGAGGCTTGCGGTAATCCCCTGACACTGGCAGAAAAAATACTGTATGCCCATTGTGCGAAGACGCCAACCCAGCCGTTTTCGCGCGGCAGGGATTATGTGGAATTCTGTCCGGACCGCGTGGCCATGCAGGATGCCACTGCGCAAATGGCGTTGCTGCAGTTTATGCAGGCCGGAAAATCGAAGACTGCGGTACCGAGTACGGTTCATTGTGACCATTTGATTTTAGCGAAGTCCGGTGCTGATGCGGATTTGAGAATCGCGAATGACACCAATCGTGAAGTGTATGATTTTTTACGGTCGGTTTCGAACAAATACGGCATCGGCTTCTGGAAGCCGGGTGCGGGAATTATTCATCAGGTGGTGCTTGAAAATTACGCTTTTCCCGGCGGAATGATGATCGGCACCGATTCTCATACCGTGAATGCGGGCGGTCTGGGGATGGTTGCCGTCGGCGTGGGGGGAGCGGATGCGGTGGATGTAATGACCGGCATGCCCTGGGAGCTGAAGTTTCCGAAATTGATCGGCATTAAACTGACCGGTGCGCTGCAGGGGTGGACATCGGCCAAGGATGTGATTCTGAAAGTGGCGGGAATTCTCACTGTGAAGGGCGGTACCGGTTGCATCGTGGAGTACTTTGGGGAAGGCGCCGCGTCGCTTTCCTGTACCGGTAAGGGAACCATCTGCAATATGGGGGCGGAAATCGGCGCCACCACGTCGTTGTTCGGTTACGACGAGAAGATGTCGGCATATTTGCGGGGAACGGGACGCGAAGATGTGGCTGCGGGCGCAGACGCATTGGCCGCCGAGCTGACCGGGGATTCTGAGGTGTACGCAATGCCCGAACGGTACTTTGATGAGGTGCTCGAAATCGATTTGTCTACGCTGGAGCCGCATATCAACGGCCCGTTTACCCCCGATCGGGCAACCCCGTTGTCGAATTTTGCAGCCGAGGTAAAGGCGAACGGATGGCCCGAAACGCTTGAAGTGGGGCTAATCGGCAGTTGCACAAATTCCTCATACGAGGACTTGACTCGCGCGGCGTCGGTGGCGGCCCAGGCGGGCGAAAAGAAGTTGAAGGTTCATTCCAAATACACCGTTACACCCGGTTCGGAGCAGGTGCGTTACACGTCGGAGCGGGATGGGGTGCTTTCATACTTTGAAGAAATCGGCGGGTTGGTACTGGCCAATGCCTGCGGTCCGTGTATCGGTCAATGGGCGCGGCACGGTGCAGACCAGGCAGAACCCAACTCCATCATGACATCGTTCAATCGAAATTTTGCCAAACGGGCGGACGGAAATCCGAACACACATGCATTTGTTGCATCTCCCGAGATGGTAACCGCATTTTCGATTGCGGGTTCGCTGCTGTTTAATCCGATTACGGATATGTTGGAAAATATCGATGGCGAGAAGGTGAAGCTCGATGAACCGGTGGGGCTGGAATTGCCTGAAAGCGGGTTTGCCGTTCAGGATGCGGGGTATCAGGCCCCTGCCGAAGACGGCAGCGATGTTGAAGTGGTGGTAAGACCCGACTCTGAGCGATTGCAGGTTTTGACACCGTTTGCCCCATGGGACGGAAGCGATTTGAAAGGATTGCGATTGCTCATTCAGGCCAAAGGAAAATGTACAACCGATCATATCTCGATGGCCGGGCCGTGGCTGAAGTATCGTGGTCATCTCGACAATATTTCGAACAATTTGCTTATCGGTGCGGTGAATCGATTCAATGGACAGACCAACTCGGTGACCGTGCAACCCGCGGGAGAAGTGATGGCGGTTCCCGATGCGGCTCGTCAGTACCTGAACGTCGGCGTCGGCACTATTGTCGTTGGAGATGAAAACTACGGTGAAGGGTCATCTCGAGAACATGCCGCCATGGAGCCCAGAAATCTGGGTGTGCGGGTGGTGTTGACTCGTTCGTTTGCGCGAATTCACGAAACGAACCTGAAGAAGCAGGGCATGTTGGCGCTGACTTTCTCTGACAAAAGTGATTATGAGAAAATCAGAGAGGATGATGTCATTGATGTGACAGGGTTGCAGCATTTTACGCCGGATAGCCGATTGTCGGTGGTATTGCACCATGCTGATGGTACGGACGAATCATTCTATGTGGATCACACATACAATTCTAAACAGATTGAGTGGTTTATTGCCGGTTCTGCCTTGAATTTGATTCGACAGGAGCAACCATCGGTCGGCTCAGTGTAAGCGCGTCGTGCCATTCCCCGAATGGAGATTGCGCTGTTTTAAATGCGTAACGAACGCCACAGCAAAGCTGGTCAAGCCGATCCATTGGGAGGTGGTGAGCACATACAGTACGCCGCGGCCCGTGTCATCCCGCACAAATTCGATGAGGGTGCGGGAGATGCCGTAATACATAACGAAGAAAAGGAACACCTGACCGCGGTATATCGCGTGTTTTCTGACAACAAACGTTAATGCCAGCGCAAACCATCCGTTCAGTGACGCGAGCAGTTGGGCCGGAAACACAAGTAGAGATTGTGCTGCGGACTCCGGCAGTGCGCCGCTGTATACGTGGTGCCAGAAGGCGGGCGCGCCCTTTACCAATGCCGCATGATGTTGGAATGCGTCATTGTCGGCGAATCGGTGTGTCCAGTTCGGAAACTGGACCCCCAACTTCTGAATCCACGTCGGGGCATCCTCAGGAATGGGCTTGCCGAAGTCGCATCCGTACAAAAAACAGCCGATACGTGTGATACCGAGTCCGAGTGCCAGTGACGGACTTGTCGCATCGGCGAATGCGAGCAGGGAGATGTTTTTTTTTCGGTTGTACAGATAGGCACCCAAAAATCCGCCCAGAAAACCGCCGTAGGCGACCAGACCCGTGTGCCCGGGAATAAGCAGTGAAAGGGGGTTGGAAAAGTCGAGACTCGAAAATGTGGTGGCGATGGAGAGCAGACGAGCGCCGAGCAGGGCGGATAGTGCACTGATGAGAATCAGTTTTTTCAGCATCGGCTCGGGGATGGTTGGTTTTGCGAGACGAATGGTGATAAACCATCCGATGACGATAGAAGTGCCGAGCATGACCCCGTATGAATGGATGGGTAGGTTGATGAACGGAATTGTGAAAAGTACGGGATACATGCAATAATGGCTCGTTTCTCTTTCTTCCCTTTTCTTGTGGGGCTTTTATGTGTACTAAAATTCGTGTAAAAAAACACTTTGAAAATTATACGTATTCCTGAACTTTTATTTCGGGAAAAGGAGCGAATGATGCGGTTGAGAAAAACGCGAAAAACAATGTTGTCGGTTTTGTTGGTGGCGATGGCTGTTTTGGTGGGTACCGTGGCGGCGACGCAGCAGAATGATAGTGAAGGCGAGAAACCGAATGCTGTAGCCAATGCCAAGCAAAAAGCCAAAGACGCCATTGCGAAAGCCAAAGAAGACGTAAAAGCGGCGGATCCGAAGTCTGTGGAAGATGTGAGAACGTTGGCCTCGGAAAAACTGGCCAAGGGAAAAGAGACGTTGGGCCGGCATATGAGCAAAGGGAAGGATGACGCCGACTCAAAAGAGAACGACAACGGCAAAAATGACGACAAGGGTAGCGAGAAGTCTGTCGGTGAGGCGGAACATCCCGGGAATCATTTGGCCAAAGGCCAGTCAGAAGAGAAACCCGGAAGCGCCGTGGGGCAGGAAACTGATTCCGATACAGATACGAATCCCACTGCGCTGGAAGAAGAGGTGGCCCAAATTGAGAAGGAAAAGGCTCGCCGTCGGAGGGAGATGGGATACATGATGCATCGGCGTTATCTGGATGGTAACGAAGCGCATATGAAACTGATGAAGCAAATCAGTGAAAAGAAAGGCGCGAAGATTGACGAGCAACGCAAACACATTCGGCGAATTGCGCGTTTGCACAGATTGCTCGAATTGGCGCAGGACAAAGAGAACGAACAGATGATAGAGCGTATTAAGAAATTGGAAGAAAAAGAGATCGCGCGCCATGAAAACGCGACCGTTGAGATTCACAAAGAGGCGAAACAGGGAGAGTAACATGAAACGGATGACTAGGATTGGAATGATTTGCCTGGCGGCATTGGTTTTGGTTTCCTGCAAATCGAAAACGGAATCCACAAAAGAGGATACCGTTGTTGCGGATTCAGATCAGGGGAAAACCGGCCCCGGACTTACTGAGGATGAGGCCCAGGCGCTGCTTCGCGAAGAGAAGGTCAATGCCGGAAATGAGATTGGGAAAGATGACGTAGACATGGAGTTGACCCGGCTGGAAGAGGAAATTCAAGCCGATATTGAGGGGCGGGAACCCAATTTCAATGCGCCCTCGGCGGCCGCGGCGAAGCCCCTGGTGGCCAAAGAAACGTTCTCCGCTGATAAAGCATCGAGTACGCTTGAGTACGAACAGGACATGCGCATTATGGAGATGATTCGTTCGTATATTAAAACCAAAGCGCAGGTTAAGGATACCGATGCACCCGATTCCGCAACGCCTGAAGCGAAATCGGGAGACAGCAAAAAGTAGTCGTCGCTTCGGATTGCATCGGCGAAATTTCCCCTTTTTTCCTCTTTTTTGAATTATATAAACAGGTGTAGTATGATGTGGGATAAATGGAGGTGAGCGATTATGAATGCAAATGATCGGCGGCGCGCATCGCGCAGAAAAATTGATTTACAGGTAACGCGGCAGTCTGGAATTCAGAACGATTGTTGTTCTGTCGATGATGTGAGCCCTACCGGTATTAAAATACGGAAAGAGCTGGGGGCGTTACCATCAACCCCCATCTGCAATCTCGAGCTGCATCTGGTGCCGGGAGCTGTGTCTACGGTGATCGCCGGAAAATGCGTCTGGTCCACCGATGAATACGAGGGATTTGAATTTGTTTCGCCCTCTTTTTCTCAACAGATGATTATTGAGCGTCTGTCCGGTAACCTTTGATATTGCTGATACACTATCGAATTCCGAACCATATGTGTAATTAACGGTGGCGAAAGCCGGACATCACTGGCATAACCGCGCCATGGAGACACCGACCTTATATCAGCGGTTGGAAAAGGCGCGCGTTGACGGCGTGACGCTGGATTCCGATCAAATCCTGCTGCTTTTCATGGAGTATGTGGACGGGCTGGGAATTTCTCTATACGACGCCCAGGAAGAAGCCATTCTGGAACTGTTGCAGTGGAAACATGTGATTTTGAATACGCCCACCGGTTCCGGAAAATCGATGGTGGCCCTGGCACTTCATTTTCAGGCGATGGCGGAACAACGGATTTCATACTATACCGCGCCGACCAAGGCGTTGGTGAACGAAAAGTTTTTTTGGCTATGTGACACCCTTGGTCCGCAGAACGTGGGGCTTCTCACTGGAGACGGGGCCGTGAATCCGGATGCACCGGTGATTTGCTGTACCGCCGAAATTCTGTCGAACCGGGCATTGCGCGACGACGACATTGATGTGGACTACGTGATTATGGATGAGTTCCATTATTACGGTGATAAAGAACGCGGTGTGGCCTGGCAGATTCCGTTGATCACCATGCCGGATACCGTGTTTCTGCTGATGTCTGCCACCCTCGGAGATACCACCGAGGTGGTTCGTCAGTTGTCAGCGTACAGCGATCGGGATGTATCAGTGGTGAAAGGCGCGACGCGTCCTGTGCCGCTGGAGTTTCAATATGTTGAAACCCATGTGCATCAAACGGTCGAGCAGTTGGTCGAAGATGGAATGGCGCCTGTCTACCTGGTCAGTTTCACCCAGCGGGATTGTGCGGAACAGGCGCAGAATCTAATGAGTATCAACGTTTGTTCAAAAGAGGACAAAAGACGAATCGCTGAGGAAATTGCCGATGTCAAGTTTGATACGCCCTACGGCAAGGAGTTCGGGCGTTTTGTTCGTCATGGCATCGGCGTGCATCATGCAGGGCTTCTGCCGAAATATCGACGCGTGGTGGAGCGGCTGAGTCAACAGGGGTTGATTAAGGTGATCAGCGGCACTGATACCTTAGGGGTGGGGGTGAACATTCCCATTCGAACCGTGGTGATACGTCAGCTGTACAAGTACAACGGTGAGAAAAATGCCGTTGTCACCGCCCGAGAGTTTCATCAGATTGCAGGCCGGGCGGGGCGAAAAGGGTTTGATGACAAAGGCACGGTGGTCATTCAGGCGCCGGAGTGGATTATAGAGAACAAGCAGATTGAGCAGAAATTGGTAAAAAATCCGCATTTGAAAAAGAAGCTGCGAAAAAAGAACCCGCCGCCTTTTTCAATCGCATGGGATGAACAAACGCTTGAGAGATTGAAAAATGCCGAACCTGAAGCGCTGGAACCTCAGTTTCAGGTTCAGCACGGTATGCTGGTGAATTTGTTGCAGAGTAATCCCGATTCGACTGGGGGTGGATACGGTCGATTGGTGGATTTGATTCATCGTTCTCACGGCAGTGCCAAAGAAAAAAGCATGCGTCGAAAAAGAGCGGCGCAGCTGTTTCGCTCGCTGCGCCAGGCCGGAATTGTCGATCTCATACCGAACGAGGACAGACCGGGGAAACATATTGTTGTATCAGACGATTTGCAGAGGGATTTTTCATTGAATTACAGTCTGTCATTGTACTTGGTGCAGACCATCGAGCTGTTGGCGAACGACGATGCCTTGAGTGTAAATATGCTGACCCTGGTGGAAGCGATTCTCGATGATCCCAAAGTGGTGTTGCGCAAGCAGATTGATAAAATAAAAGGGGAGTTGGTATCCCGGTTGAAGGCTGAAGGTGTGCCGTACGATGAACGGATGGAGGAGCTTGAGAAAGTAGTTCACCCCAAACCGCTGGAGCAATTTGTCAATGAAAGCTTCTGGGCGTTTTCCGCCACACATCCCTGGGTTGCGGGAGATCATATACATCCGAAGAGTGTGGCGCGCGAGATGTTCGAAAACTGTTTCGATTTTAATTATTATGTTCAACAGTATGGACTGGCGCGGAGTGAAGGAGTGCTGCTGCGATACCTGACCCAGGTATATAAAGCCGCAGTGCAGACGGTGCCGGTGAATTTGTGGACAGATGAATTTGAAGATATTCTCGCATTTCTGCATGGCCTGGTAAGACGGGTGGATTCCACTTTAATCGAAGAATGGAATCTGCTCATGGGCGCTCCCAAAGAAACCGCGTCGATTACAGAAGAAGAAAAATACGTTTCCATTGCACATGACCCTCGGGCGTTTCGGGCGCGGTTACGCAATGAAATGCATACCGTATTGTCTGCATTGGCAGCGAAGCGATATGAAGAAGTGTGCGACCTTGTATATGTTACAGAGGCTCACCCCATTGATGCAGAGTCTGTCGCAGCAATGATGGGGCCGTATTTCGAGCAATACACCAACCTCGACGTTACACCTCGCGCCCGCATGGCCCACAATACCGTTATCAACAAGAAAGAGGCAGGGTTGTGGGAGGTGCATCAGAAAATGATCGACCCGGATGGAAACGAGGACTGGGCGGTGACCTGCGTGGTGGATTTACGAATTCCACGAGATGAGTCTGGACCACTTATCGAGCTGGTGCGCATCGGTGACTAGGTGAGCGATACCATTCGCTGACCGTTGCCGTCTTCGGCTATTGTTCAGAATGGGATTTCGCTGCTTTTTCTGGATCGGGCGGAAGTTGCTCGAAGGTATCTCTGCAGCCCACGTGCGACATCATGCATGGTCTGGAACGGAAGGCATCTTCGGATGCGTTGCGATTCGAGGTATCCGAAACAGAGGTCGGATCCGTTTGCGACAAAGTCGCCGAATGATTTCCGGTGTCGGTATCGACGGTTGGGGACTCACTGGCTTGCGGGATAGGGGAATCGACGCTCAGTGTTTTCGCCTCGACTGTCGTCGATTGCGAGGTGTCCGGCAAAGCGAACGGGTTCATCGGTTTTGCTTTTTTTGCATCGTCACTTGAAGCAGTATGCATCGACGCACTTTTCGCGGTATCGCCGGTTGGTGAGTGGCAATGAGTGGCCGTAATTGCGCAGGCAGCGAGAATTGAAGCGGATACGGTTTGTGCGATAGATACGTGCCGTTTTTTTCTGTCAAAACAATACGGCATGATTTGGAACCTGGATTGAGAAAGCCTGTGAGCCGGACATCCCTGAGAACAAGACGGTGAGTGATCGCACTGCGCACATTGTTGCTTGAGGCTTTGCGCCGTGCTGTGAAAATTACCTCTGGCCAGTTGATGAAGTTCACCAATCGGCAGATCATCGACGGTGCGTTGCGTAGGAGAAATCGGCAACGCCAGACAGTTCTGCATGGCGCCGTTATTGCGAATACCAATCACTTCCCTGCCGCCGAAACAACCGCGGAATCGCAGATGGTGGTCTGGTTGCATGAACCCCGGGGTGCGGAGGTTTTCCAGTTTTGCGGAATACCCGATGTTGTCTCCGATGATCATTTGGGGGGCTTTGAGACGAATCGTTGGAAGGGTCGCCAACAGTTCGTTGATTTGTGTATTGGAGAGCCATATGTCTCGGTGATTGGTGCGATTTCCCAACCAGAGCTGCCATAGTGCTGCGCCGCTGCCTTGAACGATTTCGGCCATTTTGGGAAGCATCTGATAATTGGGTTGAAGCAGCGTGGTCATGAAGCCGAAAGGGATTTTGTTTTCTACAAGGAGTTCGGTCGCGTGCATCACATCATCGAACGATTGCTTACTCTGTCTGATAAAGTTGTGAATACTTTTCGGGCCGTCCAGGCTGAGCCAGATAAAATCAATTCGCAGGCTTTTCAGCTTCGCTGCCTTTTTACTGTCCACCAGCGTTCCGTTGGTGATGATTTGAACTGAGATACAGTTTTCTTTCAGTACGCTGACAAGAAGTTCCCAATCGTCCCGTGCGAACGGTTCTCCCCCAGACAAAGTAACGCTTTTTACATTCTCGTCTGCCAACTGATGAATCAGACGCACCGCTGATGCAGTGGAGAGGTCGAACGATGCGTTGTCGGAAACATTGCTGCAATGGAGACAGCGCTGGGTGCATTTTGCGGTGATCTGCCATTCAACGTATTTTGGAAACGGGATATCCATACTCAAATCGCACTTTCAACAGTTGGTGTTTTTCCATTATCTACTGATACAGTGCCTTGAGTTTCAGATTATGAGTCAAAAAAAGTGAATAAAATTGATTGGTTTTGGTGATGTTGCGGTTTTTATGGAGCCATTAAAATTGTTGGCAGTACCGACGGAATAGTGTGATGTCAGCGCTTTGATTTTTTTTTCGACGACCGGGTTTCCGTTGCGTGTGCTTTCGAAATGTTCGCACACTCGGCCATTTCACTATACCGGCTTCGGCTCATTAGTCGTCGGCTCCGGAGGGTTGCACG
>JAFGXQ010000166.1 GCA_016936575.1 Deltaproteobacteria bacterium | reverse complement strand
ATTATCCAAGCCACTTTGTCGATCTTCTGACCCTATAAACGACACCTCGATCGGTTCACGATCCAGATATGATAAAGAGACAGCTTTGAAAAAGGGGGCAGCGTCCAAGCGTTTGGGGGATTTTCATCTGCAGGGGTTTACAGGGGGCGTTGCAGGTGGTCTTGAAGGGCGGTTTGTAGTTGGGTCACCTGTTCCGGGGTGTACGGTTCTCGGGTGGGGTTGCCCCATACGACGCCGGGCCAGTAGGGGTCGGTTTTGCGGCGGCCGATGATGTGCACGTGGAGCTGTGACACGATGTTTCCGATGGCGCCGATATTGATTTTGTCGATGGAGAACTGCGACTCGATGAAGCGGGCGCATTGGTGCTGCAGTGTCATCAGCGCGGCGAAGGTGTCGGCGTTGAGTCGGTGCAATTCGATTTCGGGGGTGTGGGGAACCAGTATGAGCCAGGGAATGAGGCGGTTGTTCATCAACAGTATGTGGGTGTCTTCAACCACCGTCAGTTCATGACAATCGGCGGCAAGTCTTTGGTCGAGGGTAAAAGCGGTCATTCGCACTTCCTTTCAGTTTCTTCAGCGAAGTCGCTTCAGCGAAGCTCGTCACTGCCCAACGCGGTTTCGTCGGTTTGGGCCAATGCATGGCAGGCTTTTTCGTATCCGTATGTCATCGCCTCTTCGGCTTTGTCGAGTGAAAACGGCCCCAGCCAGATGCGGTCGGGAGAAAACACAATGACCGATTTTCCCATCTCTCTCAGAATGCGCACCGCGGCGCGGTCTCTTTCACGGCGTTCTTCGGGGGGGGTATCGGCGGTGAATGCGATGTTCGCGAATAGCCCTTTTTTTGCTGTGCCGCCGCGGTGTTCACGGGGAGGCATGTGTGACACGAAGATGGTCTCGATGTCGGTGTGTGCAAACAATCCCAGCGGGGTTTTTTCTTGGAACCCACCGTCCCAGTAGATTTCACCGCCGATAGAGACTGGCTGGAACAGATAGGGGACGGCGCACGAGGCCACCACCCCCTGAATAAGCGAACCGGATTGCATCTGTACCGATCGGCCGTCCCGCACGCGGTACACCCCCAGTGAGACCGGTATGCGACAGCTTTCGAAATTGTGAACCGGGAGCATCCTGCTTAGGGCGGCGGCGAATCGTTTGCCCGCCAGCCATCCGAATCCGGTTTTGGTGAAAGGGAACTGAAAATCCCAGAAGTCTTTTCGTTTAATGGTCAACAGGGCGTCGCATATCTCGTCGGGCGACATCCCGGCACCGTACATGGCGGCCACAATGGCGCCGGCGCTGGTTCCGGCTACTTGCGCCGGGGTAACGCCGTTTTCTACCAACGCCTTCAATACGCCCGCATGGTGATAAAAACCGAAAAACGCCGATGAAAAAGATACCGCAACAGAGCTGCCCTGTAGTTTTTGAGCAACCGTTTGAGTCATTTGGCTATCTCCAGGTGAATTTCTTTTACCGAAAAATTTCCGCTGCGATCGGTAGCACGAACCGCCACCACATGACCCCCCGGCGCCAGTGCCGGTTCCGGTGCGAATTGAAACGATTCCTGTCGGCTGTCCAGCATTCCGTCCTTTGCGGCGACAGGCAGCCAAAGGCCGCCATCGACGGCGTAATCGATTGCGCCGATGCTCGAAAAGCTATCGACAATCTTTCCGCTGATACGGCCGTTTTGAAACTGGAGCAATTCAATTTGGGGCGGGTGATTGTCGATGTTCACCGGAACAGATAGTTCCTCATCAGACAGTGTATCGGAATCGGGGTTTTCGATGGAGTCATCTGCAGTCAATTTGAAATGATACCGTCCTTCGGGAACGGCGTCGGTGGGCCAGGTGTAGTGCGTTGCCGAATGCCGATAATCTTCTCTGAAAATGGGAATCCAGAGCTTTTTATCAATGGGTTTGTAATACAGACGATAGCGAATTTTGTCGCCGTCCGGGTTGGAAACGCTCCATGAAAGTTTCAGCTGTTTCAGGTTCTCATCGCCCGGGCGCGCGGTGATTGTGCGTTCGCTGGTTCCGGCCTCCCCCCTGGATGCACCTTTGGTATCTGTAAATGGCGTGTCCGGATTGAACTGGGTAATCACAGCCCGTTGATTTCGCGGTTTGTAAGTGAGTTCCACGCTGTATAACACGGCGTCTTGGTCATTCCAGAAAAACTTCAGTTGAACATATCTGGCCGCGGGAACGTCAACGACAGTTTCTTTTGCGATGGGGCGGCTCCACGGAGACCAGCTGATGTCGGGGGTAATTGTGTTTCCAGACCTTGCGCGCAGCGTCAGTTCACCGCTCGATGACCATGTGACACGGCCGAGCGCGGCAACATTATCGGCGTCGAGCACCGGCGACAGGTACGCATGCTCGGCGACCGACGATGAAAACCGATACGCGGCGCCGGCATCGGCGGTGGCGGCGAAAGACAGTGTTTCAACAGCGTCGATCCACATGACCTCTCTTTCCTCCAGATTGGCCACTTCGCGGATAATGCGTTCGTCCGATATTGATACAATCCGGCCGTCGTCTCCCATGGCCGCCCAAAGGGTATTTTGAGTATCTATGGCCAGCATGACCACGTGGGTTCCCGATTCTTCCATGTAAGATTCAAACGCGCCGTCGGGCTGAACAACATATACAGCGCCTTTGTCTTTGCTGCTCGTTTTCGTCAACGAAGATGTTGCGGCAGTACTGGTTACGATTACCGCACTCGTTGCGGTGGTGGGTTGTTTTACCGGGGCTTTTCGCGGATATGTGAATTCATTCACACCCACTGCGAGTGAACCGTTTTTATAGGGGACGATGCTCTTCACTTCTGACCCTTCAAAATCCGCGACCGCAAAGGCACTGCCCGGTGCCGTTACTTTGAGCAGCAGCGCATTGGGGCTGGTTCCCGCATACAACGTATCTTCCGACACCGGAAGCAGGTCGAGAATGTGTTTTTCCTCGGTATCCAGGTACAGGTTCGGGGTTCCGTCTTTTTCGATTGCCCAGATTTTTCCTTCATGGCCCGTACCCGCATAGATGATCCCGGTGGTTTCGTTTTGAGCGATGGTCCAGATGAGGGTGTCCGGTTCCAGCTGCGCGAATACTTGCGCGCTGACCGGCGCGTCGGGATCTATTCTGTCGGGCTGTTCGAGTTTCCATATTGTCGGGCTGGGGATGGTTGCGAGGTACAATGCGCCGTCGGTTGAAAACAGCATATCCGTCACGACCAGATTGTCGGTGGTTGCAATGAGCCGGGCCTTGTTGCCTTCGATGCGATAAATTTTCCCGTCGTATCCGGTTCCCAGATAAATGGTTCCGTTTTTATCGGTGGCCGCGCACCACACCATTCCCACGGCGTCCAAATCGATTTTTTCCTGGTGAAACCCTTTTGTGATTTCACCACGGCTGGAGAGGAGGGTCTGGACGAGTTCCCCGCGCGCGAGTTCGTCGTGGCCGGCAAGCTCCCATATCTTTTCGCCGCCGGCCGACACAATTCTGGGGTATGCGCATAGAAGGATACTTAGAAAAACGCCCATAAGAGATAAAGACATAAGACGCTGCAATGCTGGACCTGTTTGTGTCGTCACTTGGTTCTCCTCCCCACGGTGACTTGTATGGTGTGTTCTCCGGAAACAATCGTTTCGACGGGATACACCTCGGTTTGTTTGGTTTTGTAGCTTTTCGATTCGTCATCACCGGCAACGGGTGCCAGCGCGGACGCAGCTGATGCCGGAAGGTCATACAGTACGCGACCGCGAACATTCAACGTTTCAGACGGAACTTCAACCGTAATGACAATTGCGTTTGCCGGGTAATACTGTTGTACATTTCGAAGCAGATCATCAAGGGATTCGGGGGTGGGAACCACGGGCAGAATATCGTTGCCGCCGCCCACAGATATTTTAATTTTTTTCCCCTGGGTACCCGCGGGAATCTGAAACGGAATGCTGAGAACGCTTTCCTTTCCACCATAGTCCACAAGCCGCGCATGGATGTTCACAATATCGCCGGGAAGCGGATTGGCCGCTGTCATGTACGCGCCCTTCAGGTATGAAAACGACAATCCGTAGTCGAGCGTAACGTCAAACTCTATGGACTCAATCGATGCATCTTCAAATGGATTGGTCAAAATGGCATTGACCACCGCTGCCGGTCGAAAGTACCCCACAAGCGGCGCCAACCCTTTTCGCGATACGCCGTGGTCATCGAGGGTGAACACCGGGCGCCCGGCGATTTTGATTTTTCCATGAATGGAAGCGGACAAATCGGTGGCATCGGAGCATGCATGTTGAATGAATTGAATCAGCGCCGAGTGAATAAGTCTGGGTGTCAGCCACTGGCGATTGGCGACTTCGACATGGTAGGTGTCATCAAAATCACTACGCGTATCGTGAATGTGAAACGTTACCGGAATCATTGATGCGCGAAGGTCGGTACGTGCGGAGATGCCCGCTGCCCGATCCTGCACCAGGGAACCGATTTCGCGAAGGGGGCGCCCCAATTTGCTGGAACGGGCCAACGATGCAATCACGGTGTGGATTTTTGCTGTGGTGACCGGCAGATGATTTTCGCCCATGTTAAACATGGGATGACCGAATGCCAGGACCTGTCCATTATAGGTAGTTGTTACTGTTCCGATACCGGTGGCCGAGAGATCCCCGCGGATCATTTGAACACCAATCGCGCCCCCGTCCACAAAGGTATCCGGCCCTTCCTCGGTCGCACCGGAACCACCTCCCTGCATGGGGTCCATTCCAAACGGCGACAATGCATCCTCAACCATTTTCCACGATTCCCCGGTAAAACCAGACAGCGACAGCGGGGTTCTTGCCGGCACCAGATTGGACCTGGGGTTGCTTGCGAACTTTGAGAAAAACGTTTCTGAAATATACGCTTCGGCCATCTGCCTGGGAGTCTTGAAAAGTGCGAGTTTTTCAAAGGGGTTTTGAACGGTCGATCCACGCTGCTTGCGTCGGGTAATGTCAAACATCGGCCCAATGGGTGTTACTCCGGCGAGCGCTTCTTTGTTGAACTGCCAACCGTAGGCGAGGGCGCCGGCCAGTTTCCCGTTGATAAATATGGGGGAACCGCTCATTCCTCCGATGACTCCGGCCTTGTCGGTAATCGGGTGGCTGCATTGAATCAGAATAATATTTTGCCGCAATAGAAAGTTGGGAACCACATCGACAACCTCGACATTAAATTTTTCCGGCACAGTGCCGCGAAATACGGTGAGGCCATAGCCTTTCATTCCGGGTTTGATTTGGTCGACCGGAATGATTTTATGCTGAGCATGGGACGGTTGCGGCATGCCGAGCAGCACAAGTGCAACCACGAGAATTCCTAGAACGTGTTGTAAACCCATCAACGTATTTATTCCGGTAAGGCACTGAGGTGCTGATTGACTTTTGTTGCGTCGCTGGGACGATCGAGCTCCAGGTAGAGTGACTCCACTTTCTGCAATTGCTCTTTCGCTTTTTTGTATCGTTCTTCCCGAAGCGAAAACAGCGCCAGTTTATGAAGCGCTTTGACGGCGCCCTCTTTACTGTTTTCGGCCGTATAGATTTTGTAGGCTTTTTCAAGGCTGTTTTGGGCCTCTCGCGCCTTGTCTATCGCTTCTTCACAGGATGCCAGTAAAACAAAGGCATCGGCTTCCTGAAGCTTTGCATCAATCGAATGAAAATGTTGAGCGGCTTCAAGAAACAATTTCGCGGCTTCTACATGTTTCATTTGTCGCACCAATAACGACGCCTGATTCATGATGAACGCACCCTTCAGTTGTGGGTCATCTATTTTCGGCAGCAGTTTTTGGGCTTCGTCAATCTCCCGCTGGGCGGCGGCAAAGTCACCGGCGTTTTCCTCGATGGTTGACTGCGCGAGGTGAACTTCAAAGGTTCCCTGTGCGTTTTTCCGGATTCGGAATACCGCCATAGCATCGCCGAGAAACCGCCGCGCATCTGTGCTGCGTCCCTGTTTCTGGGCAAGTTTCCCTCGAAGAAGGGAGAACCGCGCTTCGTAAATCTCATATTCTCGACCTGCCCGCTGGGTTTCATTCAACCCCTGATGAATCAATTGTTTGCACCGTACCAGCTCATCACTTTGAAATGCCTCGACAGCTTTTCTTTCAAGATTTGTGAAAAACGCCACTTTGGTTTCGTTCAACTTGATTTCCGGTCGCTTTATCGAGACTTCATTTTCTTTGGCTTCCGGCTTGTCTTGGGGCGATATATCACACGCCGCGAGAATGAAACTCACTGCCCATGTTGCAGGGGGCAGAAATCGGTTCCTTCTGTGGGGTTGCTTTCGTTTTATTGTATTCATAACTATCTGAATTTCTTTATGAAATATTGATGTTGCGATTTTCAGGGGTTTTACCCGGATTTCTCGCATTCTAGTCTGATTCACTGAATATTCAATGTTGAAGTGTGAAATCCGCGATTCAAAAATTGATTTGGGTTTGGATTCCCATGGCGCGAGATGCGGTATGCTCGGTGAAAACCGGAACAATCAGCAGGGAAACACCGGTCGCAGTCAGTGCCAACCCCGACAATTGGGCCATCCATATGGCCGGTTCCTGCGATGAGGGGCTGCCGTACTTCATTCCCATGGCCAGTCCGATTCCGGAAAGCGAGATTCCCGCACCCAGCACAATCCAGGCAAGCGGTTTTCGAACCCGGTTTTTTTGGGTGTAGATGGGGTGTTGGTTCGAATTTTGGCGTTCGGGCAAATTCGAAAAAAGCGGTGCCAGGTCGGTGTGTCTGTCATTGGAAACGTTTTGCGAAGGCGTGACATGGTATATGAAATTTTCGGTGTCGGCGCTGAAGATGAATGCGGAAATTCCATTGACGCTTTTCATTGCTACAAACAATCGTTTGTATGGCAACTGTTTACCTAGCATAGAGATAAACTGACGTATGCTGTCAATGCTCTCGGGTTGGCTGGAATGCACTACCATGGTGCTGTCCAGGTATGAAATTTTTTTGTGAGAATGATAGACTGGTTGCCATCGCACCGGCGTGTCTCCGAGTTCCACCCGCGACGTGAATGATTGTTTGTGCGCTCCGCAGTCCGACATGACGGTGTGCATGCCGATGGGGAGAGACACTTTTAAATCTGAGATGGACATGGTTCTTCCATCAATTCGAACGCTGCATCCTTCGATGTTCTGCAGTATCAGTTGTTGCTGCGGCACCGGAGTACGCTGCTGCCGGTGAAGAATCGCTTCTTTTATCCACGGCGGAAACAACTTGGACGACACCTGGGGGTTCGGGTGATTTCGAATGATTTCTGACAAGTAAGCGTTATATTTGTCGGTTAAATTTGATTCCTTGGCAAGCATGGCCAGAAAAATCAGCACGTCCCTGTGCAGTTCCCGAAGCCGATTGTGAAACGTCACGGACGGCAATGATGATTCCAGTGTTTGCTTAAGGGAGATAAATGTATTTTGTGCGGCCTGGAAATCTCCATCGAAATACTGATTCTGAGCGATTTGAAAGAGGTTCAGCATTTCATCCAATTCTGCTTTAGAGGCAGCGTGCAAGACGATAGATAATGTTCCGGGCAGTGCAAGTGTTGTTTTGAAGGTTGCGGGAATCTGGCGTAGAATCTGATTGCGCTCTGCGTCGGTAAAATGAGTGCCTTGTTCAAAGAAAATCACCGGAAGCTCATCTGCAATGACGGGAAGACTGCATGTAAATAATACGGCCAGAACGCCTAAAGCTGTGCGTTTACATTGATGCATGGAGTTTGGCCCTTGCCGAATTTGAGAAAAATCGCTGTCTTGCACGTTTTATCGCGGTCGAACGAAATATAAAAACTGAAATCGCAGCAACCAACAGTGGAATGCCGATTGCTAGCAGAACAGCGCCGGGAGCGCGTGTATCGTGTAGTTTCGTACATACCCCGTTGGCGTCGACTTCGACGGTGGCGCACGTATTGTCAATAGATAGCAATGCGATTCCCGTGCCGCCGAGCGCAATGCCGGTACCGGCGCTGATGATACCAAGCATTAGAAGTCGGGAATGCAAGTGGTCAAAAGTTAGTTTCGCAGCATTCGGTGTGATATTTTTGTCGTCCTCAAGTTGCAAATGAAGTATGCCGGTTACCTGTTTGCGCCGCATGGTGACGATATGGTCTCCCGGTTCAAGCTGCGGGGCGCGGATACGAGAGGGGACAGGAATTCCATCGACGTGAATGGTTGTATCTGTCGGAAAGTGCTGAAACGAAACTGTGGGAACAGAGCGGCCGATACGGGCGTTACGGATATGGGCGCCGAGTAGACGTGCTTCATATAGTAGGGTGTCCGTATCGCACAATGTGCAGTCTCGGGTTTCATTGTTTGCAGATAACCTGGTTATGCCGTTTTTCGTTTCAATTGAAACGGATCCGGTTTTCTCGCCCAGCCCTTTTCGGAATGCTTCCTGAATTTGTTCGGCGGTATCGTCTGCATGCACGATACATGGAAATGTCCAGATTAGAAGACATAACCAATATGTGATGCGCTGTAGAGTTCTTTCCATGATCTCTGTTCGACCGATAGTGCCGTTTGTTGCAAAAAAAATGAATTTTGTTTGTGTAGCAGCTCTCGTTGCAGAGTGCAAAGGTTAATTCAATGTGCGATTGGGAGAAAGTACGTATGTGCGGCCACAGCGAGGGCACTCGATTTCTGCAGTGTCCTGACCATCGAACACTGCCTGCTGATCGGATTGGGAAAGTCGTTCCACCATCTCCGATACCATTTTTTCGTCGCAGCGACATTCGTAGAATACCAGAAATTCCACAAGTGGTTTCAGTTCCTGCGCATCGCGTTTGGTGGTGAAATGCGAAAATAGTTCTGATGTACTCATTTTACGGATGGCATCGAATCGGCAATCGGGCAATGCCTGAACCAGAATTCCCGCAGCGCCGACAATTTCGATACGTGTCTGCGTCTGAACCACAGCATTGAAATATTGCTCCACTGTGCGCGCGGGGCTATCTGAATTCGGTTCAAAATGACTCTGCATCAGCGGCCCGTCGTTTTTTTGGCGCTGCAGATACACTTTTTTGGTGTCGGGTTCCGCCGGTTTTAATCTTGTGCATATCATGCCCTCGGGTTCCACCCCAACGAAGAAACCGTCTGCCGATTCGGGTAATGTAAGTGTCCACCCCCATGACTCTCGGTCAGACAAACTGGCGGCGGCAAGCGCGCATGCATTCAGCAATTCATTTTGCGTTTCGCTGCTCGTACTCAAAATTCCATGACGCTCTTCATACAGGGCGCGACTGGTTTGAATTTCGTCAATATCACCGAATACAACGATGACATTTTCCTCTTGCGCGAGATATTTTCTGTATTTGGCAAGGTGTAGTTTCATTTGCGTATTCATGAAATCGCTCCTGGTTGATTTCGTTGCAGATGGGTGGGTAAACCTAATAGAGGAGGTCGTCAAGAGATGCTTGCACTTCAGAACGATCGATGGCGTCCTCGGGTGCGATTTCCAGGTATCTTTTAAAAGAAGCAACCGCGCCGCTGCGTTCGCCAGTGGCTTTCTGCGCCGACCCCAGATGATAATATGCCGCCGGAAGCCAATACGGCTTCACCTCTGCCGATTCTGCAAGTCGGACCGCGTTTCGAAGCGGTCCGATGGCGCCCTTGTTGCCTTTGGTTTGCAGATACGTTTGGCCCAGTTTAAAGAATCCTTCAGGGGCTCTGGGGAAGGCCTGGGTGGATTTCTGGTAGTACGCCGCCGCTGATTTCAAATCCGCCAGCTCTTCATACGCTTCACCAATCAGTAAGTAGGCTCTCTGAATTTCGGGGTTCAGCTCCAACGCCTTTTCACATTGTTCGATGGCATCTTTTACCGATCCGGAACGCAGTTTCAGCTCACCTACTCGCAAATAGGTTTCGGCCATCTTCGGGTCCAGTTCCATTGCCTTTTTGTATTGCTTCATTGCTTTGCCGACATCGTGTATCATCGCGAGAGACGCCCCATATCGTACAAAATACAATGGGTTGTTCGGGTCCAGTTCTGTCGCATTTTTCAGGTATGGCACCGCATCAGCGCCACTCAGTTCCGCGCGGAAAATCTCACCCATGTAAAAATTTCCATCAGCGGAATCGGGGTTCTCGTTCAATACTTCAACCAGCAGCTCCTTGGCGCGATCGTAATTGTGCTGGTAAATCGATGCGGCCGCAACGCGGGTTTTTGCTGAGATATCATCGGGATTTCGTTTCAGCGCCTCTTCGTATGTTTTTAACGCGTCGTCAATTTTACCGGAAAGCTCCATTAAATATCCTTGTTCCACAGAGAGTCCGGGGAATGTGGGTTCCAGGCGCGCCACTTCGTCCAACGCGTTCTGCGCATCCTGGAGCTCTTCCATCTTTCGATACATCTGAGCCATCTTGAAGTGGATAATCGGGTTTTCCGGTTCGATTTCAAGTGCTTCGTTCAAGCTAACCACCGCCGATGTGTAATCTTCATTCGCGGCGTGTCCGTCTGCAAGGGTCAGTTTGATGAGCGCCGAACCGGGAACTGCCGCAGATGCCGTGTCCAGTGTTTTCATGGCCTTTTTGGTGTTCTCTGTCTCCATATATACGGTGGCCATAGATACGTATGCTTCAATGTACTCTGCGTCGAGTTCTATTGCTTTCTGGTACGATGCCAGCGCTTTATCGAACTGTTTGATACTCTGGGCAATTGTTCCGAGCAGGTAATGAACCGTGGCGATTTCCGGATGGGACTGCAGAATAGGCATCAGAATGTCTTGTGCCTCCTGTGTTTTGTCCTGACGAATGAGCGTGGCGGCAACACCGATTTCCGCCTCAAGGTGATTGGGCGATTCCACCAGCGCCGCTTTGAATTGGGTTATGGCCCCGGGAAGGTCTCCTTTCATCAAGGACAGGTTTCCGTTTCCAGTAAGCATTAATGGGTCTTTCGGGTTCAACGATTTGGCTTTGAAAAATTCTTTTTTTGCATCATCGTATTTTCTTCGCTGCAGCAACATCTGACCCACAATAGAGTGAACCATCGCTTTTTGTACATTGCTGGCATTCAGTTCACTGGCTTCGTTAATGGGTGTGAGCAGTGCTGTAACTTTTTGAGAATCTTTCTCCTTTGCCATGACCAGCAGTTTCGCAAAAAGCAGTCTCGCGTCGTTATGATTGGTATCTTGTTTGAGCAGGTTCTGAAGTACCGATTTGGCTTCTTCGAGTTGATTGCCCTGCGTCAGCGCCAATGATTTCAGATATTGGAAACGCGGTGTAGAACGTTTTCCCACCGCTTTTTTCACAGATTCGGCCGCTTTTTGCGGTTCATTGGATTTGAGATACGCCATTGTCAGGAGGGCGGCTTCATTCGATGACAGTTTTGGTTTGGCCGCAAGAGAATTAACCACCGCTTTCGGTTTGTCTGACAGTAGATTTCGCGCTGCCTTCACAATAGAGGCATATTTAGATTCTGATTGGTCGAGGTTGATGTTGCCCAGAAGCTTCAGGGCTGCTTTCTCGTGTTCAGAAGAAATGCCGAAGCGCAACTGATGCCAACTGTGGAGATATACTCCAATGAGCCGAATATCGTCATTTTGCGGAAGCTCTTTTAATGGACTGTTTAGTTCATCGATCGCCGTATTCAGCGATTTATATGTGTCTTTATCCACTGCATTCATTGCACTGGTAAAAGCGCCTGCGACAACTTCATCCGCAGTGGCGCTGGGCAACAATGTGATTAGATAGTTCACGCCGAAAACACCGTAGGGTGTAAAATGCAGTGCACCGCCTCCCGCTCCTATAATCAGCAACAGCAGCATAATAATGATTTTCGACTTTCGGCTCTGTCGCTCGTACCGGCGCCGTCCTTCAAATGAACCGGCAATTTTTTTGCCGGCTGTTGTCGCTTTTTCGTCATTGGCAGGCGAGTCGCCTGGTAGGCCTCCGAAGGACGCTTCTGTAATTTCCGCGCGAATGGGGGCGTCAGCGAGGTCAATGGTGTCAGATACCGAACCACCGGTACGTGCATCGTTATCGTCATCGTCTTCTTCTTGAACCGGGAAAGCGTCGAATTCCCCTGAATCTTCTGACTGACCTCCACCAAAATCGATTTGCCCAAAATCTGTGCTCCCGACTCCCGACGTCCGAGTGGCAGATGTGGAAGGGTGCGCACTTGGCATGTTGGATGTCTGCAGATCAATATTGCCGAATTCGTCCGCCGCATCCGGTCGGTTCATCGGAATGGTGTGGCCTGCCGGGCTGGCCGATGGCGGAATCCCTGCAATGTCTGCGGGTGAAGGTATATCAAAATCGTCGTCGCCGAGCGGATCATTTGGTGGTGTCTGTGCGAAACTGCCCGCTCCCATGAGTGTTTTCGCCGCGGCATCGGCAGGCGACGGGAGTGGGGTTCCACCAAACGGGTCCATTGCATCGTCGCTGTCGTCAAATGAACTGTCTCTCGCCGGCGGCAAATCAAAATCACCGGTATCAATTTTTGACGGAGGGGTACTGACGGCGCCGAAATCCGATGGGGCGCTGTTTGGTGAAACATCGAATGGGTCATCCCCCATGGAAATACCGATGTCTCCGAACGGATCCGTATCCATAGAATCACGAGGTGCGGCAGCTTGTGGAATGGGCGCGTCTGAAACCGGAATAGGAAAGTCCGAGTTGCCCACCGGCATCGGCAGGTCAGAATTTCCGAGCGGTGTCGGCAGGTCGGAATCGCCGAGCGGTATAGGTAAGTCGGAATCATCGAGCGGCGTGGGCAGGTCTGAAAAACCGGCGGGGGTGGGAAGATCGACATCGCCGCGTGGCGCAGGCAGATCCGAATGTCCGAGCGGTGTCGGCAAATCTTCTCCGGCAAACGGGTCATCCTTGGGGGCCGGTAGGTCTTCTCCTGCGAACGGATCGGCAAAAGGTGAAGATGTTGATGCAAACGGGTCGTTAGCGATCGGTCCGGAAGAGGGCGCATCAAACGGGTTGCTCCAAATGTCGTCGGCCTCGGTGGCGGATTGTCTGTTGTCTCCGAAAGGGTCATCCAATTCAGTATTCTGTACGCCGGAAGGACGACTCGGTGCGTCGTTCAGCACCGGCGGCATGCTGGTCAGTGTGCCTTTAAACGGGCTGGGCGACAATGATGTGGTCGATTCAGAAAGCGTTCCATCCTTGCTGATGCGAAACGAGGCGCTGCATTTGGGACATCGCATTTTTTGACCGCTGGGCGGGATTCTGCGTTCATCGAGTTTGTATTCAAAATTGCATCCTGGACAATTAATGTTCATTTTCTTTTCCTCGTTTAGATTTCAATTTTATCGTCCTGCTATTTGATTCGGTGTTTGGAAGACGAAGTATACCTGCAAGTGGAGTTTATGTAATCATATAATTTTACAATACAATTTCTTTATGGAACGTCAATATGCGGGGAATTATTAAGGAGAGAGGAAGAGAAAAAGCAGCTATTTGAGCAGAGCGTCCGCAAGCTCTTGTGCCCGATCTGTTTTTTCCCAGGTGAAGCGTTTTCCGGTACGACCGAAATGACCGTATGCAGCGGTGGAAATGTATCCAGGGCTAAGCAGGTCAAGTTGTTCAATGATGGCAGCCGGACGCATATCAAAGTGTTTCATGACATACTTGGATATTTCCGATTCGTCGACATAACCGGTTCCGAATGTCTGAACGAGAACCGACACGGGTTGGGCCACACCGATTGCGTACGCCAGCTGAACCTGACAACGATCGGCCAGGTTGGCGGCAACAATATTTTTAGCAATATAACGTGCGTAATACGCTGCGGAGCGATCGACCTTTGATGGGTCCTTGCCGGAGAAAGCGCCACCGCCGTGGGCACCCATTCCGCCATAGGTATCTACAATAATTTTGCGACCGGTCAGCCCAGCGTCCGCATATGGTCCGCCGTATACAAAACGGCCCGTGGGGTTGACAAATACTTTGGTTTTCTTCGTCATCAGTTTGGCCGGAATGGTCGGGTAAATCAGATTTTCCTTTACCCATTTGGCCAGTTCCTTGTGAGATACGTCAGGGGTGTGCTGCGTGGATACCACAACGGTTTCGACAGATACCGGTTTGCCATCTACGTACTTGCAGGTAACCTGTGACTTGCTGTCCGGGCGAAGATAATTAACGGCGCCTTTTTTTCGAAGTTTCGCTAATTCCTTCATCAGCTTGTTGGCCAGTGAAATCGGCATGGGCATCAGCTCACGTGTTTCGTTACACGCGTAACCGAACATCATCCCCTGGTCGCCTGCGCCCTGTTCCTTGTATAGTCCTTTGCCGGACGTTACACCTTGAGAAATGTCGGGTGACTGCTTTTCGATGGCGGTGAGTACCGCACATGTATCTGCATCAAATCCCATTGAAGAATCCGTATATCCGATGGAGCGGATGGTATCACGGACGATTTTGGCCATGTCTACCCATGTGGAGGTTGTGATTTCGCCGGCAATCACTGCCATACCTGTTTTCACCATGGTTTCAACGGCTACTCGAGAGGTTGGGTCGTCCTTGAGACAGGCGTCCAGAATGGCGTCGGAAATTTGATCGCATACTTTGTCGGGATGGCCTTCTGAGACCGATTCAGATGTAAAAAGATAGTCACTCATTTTTGTTATTCTCCTTCGTTCTTCACGAAATATTCAATGAAATTGCGAGAAAAGGTTTCGTGCATGTTGATTATGAGCGGATGACGCAATTGTCAATAGAAGAGAGCCATAAATTTTAAACGAGAACTCTTTCCAGTCGTGCGCCGAGATTTTTAAGCCGCAAATCGATCCGCTCGTATCCGCGGTCTATCTGTCGAATATTGTGAATGACCGAGCGTCCTTTGGCTTTTAATGCAGCGATGAGCAGCGCCATACCGGCGCGAATGTCCGGGCTTGACAATTCCTGCCCCCACAAATCCGCCGGACCACTGACCACTGCGCGGTGGGGGTCACATAATACAATTTGCGCACCCATGGATACTAACGCATCCGTGAAAAACAGGCGGCTTTCGAACATTTTTTCGTGAATCAGCACGGTCCCTTTGCATTGCGTGGCAGTTACCACCGCGATAGATGTCAAATCCGCGGGAAATCCGGGCCATGGGGCATCATCGATACGCGGAATGGCGCCATCTAAATCTCGCTGAACTTCCATTTTCTGACTCGGCGGAACAGTCAATGTGGTGCCGTTCAATCGGGTCTCCACACCGAGTCTGCGGAATGTCAGTCGAATCATCCGCAGGTGTTCCGGGTCCACGTTGTGAATTGATATTTCACCACCGGTTACCGCTGCGAGTCCGATGAAACTGCCGATTTCAATATGATCGCTCATGATACGGTGTTCGCAACCTTTCATGCGAACGCAGCTTTTAATATGAAGTACGTTGCTGCCTATGCCTGATATTTTCGCGCCCATGGCATTCAGCATATGGCACAATCCCTGAACATGAGGTTCGCTGGCGGCGTTGTATATCACAGAGTCGCCATCGGCCGCCGCTGCCGCCATGAGCGCGTTTTCGGTGGCCATGACCGATGCCTCGTCGAGAAAGATTTCAGCGCCTTTCAACCCGTCCGGCGCAGTCAGATGGTATGAGTTGCTGATTACCACATCTGCACCGAGATGTTGTAGCGCGAGAATATGTGTGTCCAGGCGACGGCGACCGATTTTATCTCCGCCGGGGCGAGGCAGTGTGATATGGCCGCGCCGGGCGAGTAATGGACCGGCCAGTAAAAAAGAAGCACGAATTTTTTCGCATAGCCCCTGATCGGGTTCCTGGTCATTCAGCTTTGATGCATCTATACGGAGCACATCATCCGATTCGTTGTTGATGTGAACACCGATGCCTTTGAGGATTTGAATCATCGTATGAATGTCGCCGATGAAGGGAATGTTTCGGATTTCTAAAGGAGAGGTCGCCAGTACGGATGCGGCCAACACGGGCAGTGCTTCGTTTTTGTTGCCGGAAGGCGTGATTTCTCCGTGTAGTGGAATCCCGCCTTCTACGATAAAACTACCCATTTTGAATCTCCTTTATCAGCGGTTGGGCTGAACAATCGAACAGTTTCAAGTCCATTACAGTAATTTAAGTAAAATCGCAATCGCTTCCCGGAAAATAGTGCGCGTGTATCGGTAAAAATGGGGTGTGTAATTTCTGGGCCGCAGTCGTCGCTCGGTGAAGCCGGTGATACGGGTATAGCAGGGAAAGGAAACTCCATTGCTTATGCGGCTCGAATTGTTTCGACGGTGGTTTCCGTTGGACGTTATGGATTGACCATGAACTAAATTCTGAATAGATCCACCAAGGCTTGCATGGCGACAGCGTGGTCCTTCAATTCTTCACCGCTCCGCTTTAATTTCTCGATGCCGGATAGATTTTTATGGGTGGCGTCGTTGATTTCGTTCATCGCACGCGCCGTCTGTTCCAAACCGGTGGCCTGTTGGAAGGTATTGTGGGCAATGCTTCTGGCGGCCTCTGTCGTGTTTTCAATGGATTCTCCCAGTCGCTGAATCACCTCTCCGGTGCGTTCCATACTGGCTACCCCGCGTTGAACCGAAGCGAGGCCATGCTCTGTGGTAGTGAGCATACTTTTAAGCGCCTGCTGTATTCCCGTCAGTGTACCACGCACATGTTCGGTGGCTTCGCGGGATTGTTGCGACAAGTCGCGGATGCGATTGGCCACAACCGCAAATCCGCGTCCTTTCTGGCCGGCCTTCACCGCTTCGATGGACGCATTGATGGAGAGCGTGTGCGACTGCTGGGTAACCCCGGCGACGGAGGCGATGATTCGGTCCACTTCTTCGAGTTCCAGGTTCAGACGGCTGGAACTTTCGACAATATTCACCACCTGTGACTGAATGTCTTCGAGTTGCGCGCGCGTCATGTCCACGGCGCTGAGACCTTCGTTGGAAATTTTTTGTGTTCGGTCTGCCACGGATTGGATGTTTTTTGCATTTTTCGACGTGAGATGTCCGGTTTTTTCAACTTCTTCAATCGTGACAGTCGTCTCGTTGACCGCAGTTGCCTGCTCATTTGCCGCGATGGAGAGCTCGCCGGAACTGGTAAGAATCGTGTCCGCAGTTTTGTTCAATTCCTCAGCAACGACCGATATGGAATGGAGATTGTCGCGCATGGCGGTGATAGCGTAGGCGAGGGCGTTGTACATTTCCACGATTTCAGTGGTTTCTGTGCCCAGTTCGACATTGTCGAGGGTTCGCACGTCACCATCCCCCAGGCGCTTCATCAATCGCGTGATAACCAGAATGGGTTTAATGGTCGTGACAGATATGGTTAGAAAGAAAACCGCAATAAAAACAGCCGATAAAACAGTTGCGAACAGCACCGTATATTTCACGAACCTTGCGGTGTTCTGTTCCAGTGTTTTTTTGGATAATCCGATGTAGAGTGTTCCCAGTTTCTTTTTGTCTTTCTTTATATCGATTTTCGCATGGACCAGGCTCGAATTCAGCACGGCCTCTTCTTTTTTGGCCAGGGACGAATTTTTGAAGCGTCCCTGAATGTCTTTTGCGGGACGTCCCGCCTGTGCGAAAATGCTGCCGTCTTTTCGGAATACCACCGCATATTCAAAATCTTTGTCTTTGGTGGCTGTTTTCAGAATGGCGTTTCCCTCGTCGGACTCCTCGGTTTCTCCGAGGAGGGAGGCAAAGTCCAGGGGAGACATCAGATTTCCGCTCAGCAGCCGAGCTTGCGACGACGCTTTGTCCGCCAGACTTTGCTCTGATGCAGAAACAAAATAGTAGCTGAACAGCAAAGTAGACAACGTGCTGATTAGAATTACACCGATGCTCGAAATCAGGAAGACTTTGAAATTTAAAGATTTTATCAAGTTTTTGAATTTCAACGACAACCTCGTTGCCCAATTCCAGGGCACGGAAAATGTGGCTTTACAGTAATTGTTGTCTAATATGACATGAAACAGCGTCCGGCTCAATGCGGCATCGAAAAAAACTAATTGTTTTCAATCCGTTCAATAGCCCGTTCGTACCTTGGAAGGTTGCTCACATCCGGCTCATTTCGTTTCAGTCGGGTAAGGATGTGCAATGCACGGCGATCTTCAAGTTCCCCAAGTGCTTCAATTGCCGCCCATCGGCTCTGTTTCACCTCGAGAAGCGCAATAAGTTCGGTTACAGCTCGTCTATTGCCGAGTTCGCCCAGTGAAAGCGCTGCCTGGGCACGCAGAAACGGTTCATCGTTCTTCAGCAATGCCAACAGCGGCTTCAACGCACGGTCGTCGCCGTTTCTCCCCAGAAGAATCGCACTCCAGTGACCCAGCCGGGATTGCTCCTTGAAAAAGGGCAGTAAATGAGTGGTGTCAAAATCGTTGTGCAGAAGTCCGTTGCCGATAGCCGCCCAAGCGGCAACCTTTTTATTTGGGGATTGTTCAAGCTCGCTTAAAAAGTCGGATGCATCTTCGTTTTTTAAAAAGGCTAAAAGTCTGGCGGCTTCTATCGCGTACTCGGAAGAGGGCGTTTTCGCAATGGCGGCAAGTCCCTGGGTTGCACCGGGACGTTTCAGGCGTCCGAGAACAATGGCGGTTGGCGTATCCTGCTGCAGTTGGTGCAGTTGTCGCTGGGATGCGGTTTTCAGCATGCTGAGTAAATCCATCGTTTGTGGAATATTTTTTGCGGCCAGATTCTGTTTTTCGTGTGGGTCATTCCGTAAGTCGAACAGGGCGCAGGCACCGGTGGGCCAGTCCTCACAAATAAGTTTGTGGTAGTTGAATACGACTGCGCGTTTGTCGTTAATCGCGGAGAGAATAGGGCTGCCGGGAATATCGCTGACCATGTGAGGGCGCAAGTCGTTCGACAAAGCTCGATCATTCGGTTGGGTCAGAGACAGCAGCGTATCGAAAATGAAACAGTTGGAAACCGGAACATCCACCGTTTTGGCGGCGACACCGGGAACGATGAATGCCAGTGGTACTTTGACTTGTTCATCATATAGATCAGTTGAATGGTAGTATCTGCCGTGTTCGCCGAAGGCTTCGGCATGGTCGGCGGTGAAGGCGATAACCGGAGAATTCAGTGTTTCGTATATACCGTCGATGAATCGTTGTATCTGCTCATCCAGATAGGCGATTTCAGCGTCATAGCAATCGGCCTGCGTTTCGCCGAACGGTTTGTCGTGACAACTGTACGGAAGATGCGGATCATAAAAATGAACCCACATAAACAGCGGCTGGTCGCCCAGGGGTTGTTTCAGATAGGACAACGCAATATCCACGTCTTTCCTCGCATCCATTTCGAGGAGCCGACTGTGGGAAAAGCCGAATTCTGACTTTTGCAGCGCGCCCATCAGTTCCGGGCCGACCGAAAATACCTTGATGGGAAAAAGCCCTACGGTCTTATACCCGATATCATTGAAGTGGGATGCCAGCAGGGGCGGCAGTGCAACACCGCTTTTTAGCCGTTCTTCCATCGGCATTCCTGTATGGATTGCGGGAATGGAAAAGGAACTGGTGGGAGCGGTTGCATATGCGTTGTTGAATCGCACTGCATTTTTCAAGAGACGGTCCAGGTTTGGCGATACCCTTCTTTTATATCCGTTTATACCCAGATGATCCGGACGCAACGCGTCAACGCTGATCAGTACCACCGACTGTCCGGGCACATGTGGAAGCATGAGATCTTCTGTACGCGGCTGTGGAGTGGAGATGACGGTATTCGGGTGCACTTGCTGTACCAGTTCGTCAATGGTATGCGCCTTGCCCCAGTATGCAATGTCCCTCGCCACGATTCCCTGGTCGGAAGCTGCGAAAGTATCTTCAAGAGACACGGGCCATAATGTCATTAAAATTCCGGACGAAAGGCATAGAAGCGCGCCGGTCATGTGAATCTGAGGCAGGCCGTGTCGAATCAGGCGTTGAAGGGGGCGCTGAAGTGCCAGCCAGCAGAAAAATGTTGCCGGAACAGCAAGGGGGTAATGTAGCTTTTTACAATAAACCGCCGTCGCGAACAGCACCGATGCGAGCAGAACGGAAACAATTGCGGTCGGCAGGCCTTGCAACCATTTGCGGGTTGACGTAAGCAGCCAGAACAGTGTGCCGAATAACAGAATGAAAGCAGCTGTGGGAAGTGCCACACGGTAATGATAGCCAAGCAATCGGAGGATTGTCGGGGTGTTGGACAGATGGATTCCCGCAAAAACAGCCAGCGGGGCGGTAACGGTTACTGCAACGAGCAGTTGCACGGGAAGTTTTGTTTTTAAATGAAGGCGGCTGCCGCATAAATATGCGCATAAACTGACCAGCATACCTGCAGCGCTGAGGCGCAACGCGATAATGATAGTGCCAAGGCCGCATCCGGCGAGAAAACAATCCGCGATGCCGATAAACAATGCTGATACAGCCGCTGAGAAGGTGATTTGCCACAATTTTGTAGTACGCCACATGGTCGTGGAGTATGCCACGATTAGAATGTGGGTGAAACGGTAATTTTAATTAGGAATGTCGTTCAGATGACTTTGGCGAGTTTCAGCAGCTGTGACGATAACGCCATTCCCAGCGCCTTGCTTTGTTTTAGATTGACGATGATTTGGGGCTTTTTGTTCGCAATCGTGATGCCGACCGCCGCTCCGTCTGTCGCCAGAGATTCGTTTCCGGCAAGTACAGGAATTTGTTGCTGTTTGGCCAATTTCAACGTGGTGGACAGGGTACCCCCCGCGGTGCCATCGGGCAGGTAGTAGATATGGGCGGTGTCTGCAGAGGTAGCGCTGGCAAGCGATTTAATATCGGTTACGACAACCAGCACAGATTTCCCGGCAATTTTTTGTCTTGAAATAACACCGAATTCGGCTTTGAGCTCGTCCTTTTGGTTCGCTGTCTTTCCATCCAATACGATGTGAAATTTAATAGACTTCTGCTTTTTTTCCGCCAATTTTGTATCGTAATTCAATAACTTGACAAAAATGGCCGCCTGTAACTTGGCCTGCACCTGTGCGTTTGAGATGCTGCTGAACAGGGAACAGAGCAGTGTTAGGAGAATCGCTGCTGTAATCGTTGGTTTGAGTTGCCTCATAAAGTTGTTTCTCTCACTCTCTTGGCGCGGCTACTGCCACCGCGTGCCCCTGCAAGTACAGACTGGATAATCGCAACGAAAATTCACATGAAAAATGTCATTTTGAGCTAACTTTGGTTTTAACATTGGTGCAGTTTTCGCATATGGTTCAAAAAATACTCCCGTTTATATATCAAAACACGTAGAAAATGAGTCTCTCAAAACACTGAACATCTCGTTCAGGTTAAGTAAAGAACCACTGTTGTCAAGTATACTATCAAATTGGCGCATGACACGCGAAATAACGACATGTCGATGAGATTATTAATAGAATACTGTAAAATGTGATTCCATAAGCGTCAATGATGGAAAATATTCATTTGATGGCAGTTGCCTTGAAAAATGTGTAGCAGAAAGTTCCGTCCTGAGCGGTGGTTTTCAGCAAGTCATCGAGACCGCGATCAAAGTCCTGTTCAGACATCATTTGGGAGGCCAGAACCTGAGGTTTTATTCCTGCAACCATCGAAATAAATGTGTTTTTGGTGAATCCTTCAATCATCGATGGTGTGTTGGCATCCACATAAATCATTTTCGGTGTGACGCTGGGTTCTGTGAATCCCGCCGAATGCAGAAGCGGGTACAGTTTTCGACCGATGAGGGAGTCTCCCCGATACCTGGCCTGCAGTTCAATCAGACATTGAATGGTTTTTGAGGCATAGGTGCTCTGCGGTGAAAAAAAAGTGGAACCGTGATCGCCCTCGATTACGGTAATGCTGCCACCAGGTTTCAGCAGGTTTTTCAGGTGGTCCAGTGCAGTCTCGGGAGAAGACAGATGTTCCAGCACAAAACATACAAAAATATGGTCGAAACTGTGCGGCGGGAAAATCGGATCGAACAAATCTGTTTTCAGAAAGGTAACGTTTTTCATTCCGGCGACTTTGATTTTTTGCTGCGCTTCGTTGAGCGAATCTGTTGAAATATCGATACACGTGAATCTGGCGGCGGGGCTGTTTTGGGCCAGGTGAAGTGTCTGCGCACCGACTCCGCACCCCACTTCAAGGATAGATTCATTTTCGCAATAGCGGGTTCCTTCATGCAGAATGTCGCTTAATGTTTGGGCCTGATCGGTTAATCGGGATTGTTCAATGCGGGAGTATCCATGGATATAGTTCTGGGAATTGCTGTTTGAGTACATAACTCACCTTGTGCATCCTTTCTGGCTATATAACATCCAACGGAATAATTTATTCCCAGAATTGTCTCCCATCTTCATCAAGCAACGTTTATGATGTGAGCGATGAACGGTCGCGGCCATTTTTCATGAAATTCATGCGGGAAAGGTTCGGTGCCGTCAAATGGGAACGAGTGATTTCATGCGTAAAAATAGTATCTCAATCCCCACAAACTGGGAGGCGCTGGCCGGGTTTTCGGCCGGTTGCCCGTGCGGGAAAACACACGCCGTCGATACCCGAAAGGTCGTCGTGTCGGACGGCGCAATTCGTTATGTGGCCCAGGTTGCCGAGTCGTTTCTGCCCAAACCGACCGTCGGTGTGTTAGCCGATCGGAAAACGCATGAAATTGCCGGTGCAGCGGTAAGTGACCGGCTGACCGCATCGGGGTATTCCGTTGTTTTGTATGTGGTTCCCGATGGCGCAGGAGAACGACCACATGCCACCGCGGAGGCGGTTGCCGATGTGGAGCGGGCGATGCACGCGGTTCAGGGAATGGTTGCAGTGGGTAGCGGAACGGTGAATGACCTGGCGAAACTGGCGTCGTTTCATCTCGGTGTACCCTACGTAGTGGTTCCCACAGCGCCTTCAATGAATGGGTATACATCGGCGATTGCTGCGATTATGAAAGATGGTTTGAAGCAAACGGTTGATTGCCGTCAGCCGATTGCGGTTGTGGCCGATTTGGATATTCTGTGTCGTGCCCCCAGGCATTTGATACAGGCCGGGCTGGGTGATTTGGAGTCCAAACCGGTCAGCACTGCGGATTTTCTGTTGTCGTCAATCTTGCGCGGTACATATTATTGCGAAGCGCCGGGAGCAGTGGTCGCAAAAGCGGAGGCGAGTGCCGCCGCATGTGCGGAAGGCCTGGGCAAAGGAGACAAGACCGCAATCGGTGTTTTAACCGAAGCGCTGTTGCTAAGTGGTTGTTCGATGAAGCTGGCGGGTTCTTCGAGCCCCGCTTCGGGGGGCGAGCATCTGATCAGTCACTATTGGGATATGACAGCCGAAGCGGAAGGTCGAGTCGAAGGGTTTCACGGCGCGCAGGTCGGGGTGGCCACTATTGTCTCGGCCACATTGTATGAGTATTTGAAAGCGCTCTCCCCTGATGCGATTAATATAGAGCGACTGTTGGCAACCCGACGGAATGCCGCCGAAGAACGAGAAATGGTTGTGTCCCGTCACGGGGGGGTCGGTGAATCGGCGGCGGCGGAATACATGCAGAAACGTCTTGAAAATGAGGCGTATCAGGCGGAGCTGGAGTATGTGGTGGCTCATTGGAATGACATTTGGGAATCGCTGTATATGCTGAAACCGGCCCGCGAGATTCGTTCCGTATTGCTTCGCGCCGGGGCGGCGGTTCGGGTAGGGGACGTGAATTTAACCCCGGCACATTTGATGAATAGCTTTATCCGCGCGCGGGAGATTCGCGGGCGGTTCACGGTGTTGGATTTCGCAGCGGATATCGGTGTGTTGGAAGCGGCGGCGCATGACGTGCTGACCGCGAGCGGTTGCCTCGACACTGAGTAAACGAAAGGATTTGCGAGTGCCGTTATTTGGAACGTTTGACACGATGCAGCTCACAGATGTGATCCAGTGGGTGCTGCAAAGCAAAGCTTCCGGGAGACTGGTGATAACGGTCGACATGGAAGAGACCAGCCTTCAGTTTCGGGAAGGCGATTTGTGCGCATTGAGCGGCGATTCTCTTAGACTGGATTTGGGGCACTACCTGCTTCGCCATGGGAAAATCACCGACGAGCAACTTCAGCAGCTCATGCAGCGCAAAAGTGCCGTGGGCTCTTTGAAGGCTCGTATCGTCGCATCGGAAATACTCGAATACGGCGCGCTGGTGAAGTATGAGCGAGAGTATGCCATTGAGATACTGATGGACTTGTTCTTCTGCATGGAGGGCAGTTTTCATTTCACCCCGGGCGGTGGGGACAACGTGCTCGACGAGAAACAGGAACTGATTCGACTGGAAAAGCCCATATCCACCCGCAATGCGTTGATGGATGTGATGCGCCGTATGGACGAATGGAATCGCATTATCGAAGTATTTCCAAGCAGTTTCACTGTGGTGCGCGCAACAGGGGAGCGCGACGATTTTATTCATCGCAGTATGCTTGAAATCGGTTCTCCCATTGCGATTGCGGATTTGTGTGTTCGACTTGAACTGGGTCGATTCACCGTGTACCAGCGGTTGTATCAATTGTACGAGGACGGAAACATTACGGTTGACCGGATGTGTCCCGAAAAAGCCGACCACGAAGCACTTGGGCCGGTCCGTGAATTGATTGAAAACGCCAGCGTTTTATTGTCTGAACGTCAGTACGAGGAAGCACGGGAATTGCTCGCGACCATTTTAAATCTGGAACCCGAAAACAAACGGGCTAAAGAGCTGTCGCGTACATTGCGCGAAGAACAACTGAAATATCTGTATGAGCAGATTCCCCCGCACAAGACTCCCGAATTGATTATTTCGCGGGAGCGACTGCAGCAGATGCCGCTCAGCCACAAAGAAATTTTTTTGGGCGGGCGCTTGAACGGTCGTTGGGATGTGGGGATGCTGGTGATGGCCACTTCTCTTGGCGAACTCGATACCTTGCGCGTGTTGCGAAAGCTGATTCATGCGGGAATTGTTCAACTCACTTGATGATGATGAAAGCGACGCCGTAGTATCTGAATATTAATCGGCGCTGTTCAATGCCTTGACAATTTCACTGCCGCGTCCACTTCCGCTGGCGTGAATGATCCGTTGTTCACCGTCTCCCAGCTGAATTTGCAGCATCAGTGCTTCTTCCGGCCACAAATCGTCGAATTTATCAAACCATTCCACCAGACAGATGCCGTTTCCATCGTAATATTCCCATAGGCCCAGGTCGTACAACTCGTCGGGTTCGCCCAGTCGATATAAATCCATATGGTATATCGGGAATCGCTCGCAACTGTATTCGTTGATGAGGGTAAACGTGGGGCTGTTTACCGGTTGCGACTGCGGAACGCCGAGTGCGCGACAGATGGCGTGAGATAAGAATGTTTTTCCGGCGCCTAAATCGCCGCCGAGGCCGACGACGTCCCCTACTTTCAGGTGTGTGGCTAATTTTATTCCGAAGGCGATTGATTCTTCTTCGTTGGTAATATGAAATTTTACCGCGTTCATAATTTGCTTCTTACCCCTATTTGGTTATTCGTGCTAGGTTGAAGCGTCATGATCACAACAAAAATGATTTCGACATCGCTTGGGAAAATTCATCTGTACGACTCTGGTGATGGAATGCCTCTGGTGATGGTTCACGGACTACTGTCGTCTTCGGACTCATTTGCGTCGCTATTTGAGTCGCTGGTATCGCAGCGTCGCGTGATCGCATTCGACTTTCCGGACCATGGTAAATCCAATATCGGTACTGAATTTTTATCGGGTTGGGACGGATATGGTGCAGCGCTCGAACAGGTGGTGGACGCGCTTTCCCTGGAGCGATTTGATCTGTGTGGTCACTCCATGGGGGGTGGGGTCGCAGCACGATACGCCGCCGAACACCCCGAGAAGGTTCAGAAATTAATTCTAATTGATTCGGTGACCGCACGGTTTAAATTGCCCTTGAAAGGCAGGATTCCCCTGGTGCCGTTGCTGGGCGATATTCTGATACGCCGTTTATATGGAGAGAAGCTGTTTCTGGATTATTTCCGACATGATGTGTTTTTCAATGCACAGAAGCTGGATGTTGAACGAGTGAAGGGGTTCTATCGCGGCTTTGACAGTAATCGAGCGTCTATTTTGAGAGGCATTCGCGCTACCGCCAATCCCGCGTCGGTAGTATCCGCTCTTTCTCATATTGAAGCGAAAACATTGATAATCTGGGGGCGTCAGGATCCGCTGATACCGTTATATGTGGGAAACGAAACGGTAAGAAAAATCAAACGCGCAGATCTTCAGGTAGTCGATGATTGCGGTCACTCTCCAATGGAAGAGGCACCTGCTTCAACCGCTTCGCTGATGGTGGAATTTCTCGGCTGACCCCCCAAACTAATTGTTGATTTCATTGTACCGGATTTGTAAGGTGCGCCAATGGTCGATTTGAAAAATGAATTGAATGAACAGCAGTACCAGGCGGCAGCGCATGTGGACGGCCCGTTGCTGGTAATAGCGGGCGCCGGTTCTGGAAAGACCCGGGTGATCACTTATCGCATTGCCAATCTGATTCGCAATCACGGCGTGGCCCCGTGGCGCATTATGGCGGTTACGTTTACAAATAAAGCGGCTAAAGAGATGGCTGAACGGGTGGAGAAACTGCTGGGCAGCGGCGCCAACTGCTGGATCAGTACCTTTCACTCCAGTTGCGCGCGCTTTCTGCGCAAGTACGGTGACCAGGCGGGGGTGGACCCTCAGTTCACTATTTATGACGACGGAGATCAGAAGGCGATGGTGACGCGCGTGCTGAAGGAGCTGAATTTGACTACCAAACAGTTTCCGCCGCGCAGTATTCAAAGCGAAATCAATAAGGCCAAAAGAGAGTTGATTTCGCCGGCCGAGTACCCGGAAACCGATTTCTATCGCCGGAATATTCGTCAGATGTATGAGTTATACGAAAAGCGCATGCGCGATGCCAAGGCACTTGACTTCGGCGATTTGATTTATCGCACGGTGCGCGCCATGCAAGACAATAAAGATTTGGCGCGGGAGATGGCCGGTCAGTTCGACCATATTCTGGTGGATGAATTTCAGGATACCAATCGCGTTCAGCTGGAGCTGGTGAGGTTGCTGACACCGCATAAGAATATCTGCGTGGTGGGCGATGACGACCAGTCAATTTATTCATGGCGCGGTGCCGATGTGACCAATATTCTCGATTTTGAGAAGATATTCCCCGGAGCGCGGGTAGTGACGCTTGATCGCAATTATCGTTCCAGTGACAATATCTTAAAGGCTGCACACGCGGTGGTTTCCCAATTGCCGGGACGACGCCCGAAAGAACTGTGGACCAGTGCACCGGCAGGAGACCCGATTGGGTTAATGGTGGCGCCCGACGAACGCGAAGAAGCCCGTATGGTTGCGCGTGAAGTGAAATCACTGGTAGACAAAGGCTTTTCTCTGAACGAACAGGTTGTTTTTTACCGCACTAACGCACAGTCCAGGGTTTTTGAAGAAGTCATGCGTGCCATGAACATTCCCCATCGACTGGTGGGGGGCATGCGATTTTACGAACGCGCTGAAATCAAGGATTTCATTGCGTATCTGCGCCTTATACAGAATCCGGCCGATCATACGGCATTTATGCGGGTGGTGAATGTGCCCGCTCGTGGTATCGGAAAAAGCACCCTCGATAAGCTGGTTGCCCTGGCTGCGGGGCACGGGATCAGTGCGTTTGATGCTGTTGACGTGGCGCAGCGGGAGTTGGGCGGTGCGCCTGCCAAGAAGTTACTGGCATTCAAGCAGATGGTTGAACAATGGCGGCTGGAACTTGATGAAGGTCCGTTGCATTTAATCAACCGTGTTGTGAAAGATACCGGGTATGTGGTGGGGCTGGAACGTGAAAATACGGCAGAAGCAGATGCTCGTATTGAAAACGTCAATGAGCTTATCGGTTCAGTGGAGGATTTCGAAGGCGATGCCGAGACGCCGAGTCTATCAAATTTTCTTGAGATTGTGGCTCTCCAAACCGACGTGGACGCGGCGAAATATGATGAGGAACAGCTTACGTTGATGACTGTTCATGCCGCCAAGGGGTTGGAATTCGATGTGGTGTTAGTCACCGGGTTGGAAGAGGGGCTTTTCCCGTTGATTCGTCAAACCGATATGGGTCTTGAAGAGACTGATGAACTCGACGAGGAGCGTCGCCTCGGATACGTCGCAATGACTCGCGCGCGAAAGAAATTAATTCTGACGCGTGCCGCCAGTCGCCGGTTGTTCGGCACGTCCCGCAGTAATCCGCCCTCTCGGTTTATTGCCAATGTCCCAATTGCCTTGGTGAAGCATCTGGCGGGCGGTGCGCCGCCGGTTCGTTTGATTCAAAGCGCGTCACGCGGGCGAATGGGACGGACGGGCATCGCATCTGCGCCGAGACCGTCGGCATTCGGAAGTCGGCCGAACACACCCGTTCAAATGGGGCTGCAGCAGAGTTCATATGGTAGTTTCGGCAACAGCCAGCCGGCATTCAAGAAAACAGCCTCTAAACCGAGAAATCCCAATGAAGAGTGGGTGGATACCAGTTTTGATCAGTCCGCACCGCAGACCATGAACGCGTTTCCCGGACAGGATGTGAGCCATCCGCGATTCGGCAAAGGCAAAATACTGGGCGTTCATCCGGGAGCAAATCCTAAGGCAGATATTCAGTTTCCGGGGTTTGGGCGAAAAACCATTTTGTTGAAGTATCTGGAGTTTTAGAAGGTACGAAAAGGAATAACCATGCATTTGGTTTGGGACGTATTTCAAAACACAGTCGTGATCACCGCCTTCGTGGCGATGATGATGGTGGCGATTGAATACCTGAACGTGATTACCCGCGGCAATGTGGTTGACCGTATGCTGAATCGCCGTTCCAAGGGGTATGTCATTGGTGTGCTGTTGGGGATGACTCCCGGTTGCCTGGGAGCGTTCGCCATGGTGAGTCTATATGCACACAAACGGGTGAGCATCGGTGCGATTGTCGCCACGATGGTTGCGACCAGCGGTGATGAGGCATTCGTGATGCTGGGGTTGTTCCCGAAAACCGCAGTGTTAATGTTTGTGGGATTGGCCCTGCTTGGAATGGGGGCAGGCTGGGTGACAGATAAATTGGTTTTCAAACATCACGAGAGCAATCGACAGCTGGATTGTGCGTTTGAAACTCATGCGGGACATGAGGTTGAGAAATTCGAATGGCGTACATTTGTAAACAATTGGCGGTCGCCCTCCGCTACTCGATCGATATTAACCGTTTCAATCGGCCTATGTATTGCGTTGATGGTTGCGTTTAAAATGGGATGGTTCGTTCCGGTGAATGACCATACGGGTCACGTACAAAAATCCGAATCTCATGAGTTGAATCACTCGTCTCATCATGAACATGAAGGAGATAAGCATCCTGACGAGACATCCAGTATGCACGACCACAACCACGGTACCGGCGGTTGGACTTGGTATACGCTGGTAGGCCTCCTGCTGTTCGGGATTTTTGTTGTGGCAACGGTTTCGGAACATTTTCTGGAGGAGCATCTTTGGGGACATGTGTTGAAGGTTCATGTTCCCAGAATGTTTTTATGGACGCTTGGCGCGTTGGCATTCATTGTTGTTCTCGACCAATTTGTGGATGTGGCGAATTTGGTTCAGCGAAATTTGTGGCTGGTACTGTTGGTTGCTGTGGCGGTCGGCTTTATTCCTGAATCCGGTCCGCATCTGGTGTTCGTGTCACTATTCGCGTCGGGTGCGATTCCACTCAGTATTCTGGTCGCCAGCAGCATTGTTCAGGACGGGCATGGTATGGTGCCGCTACTGGCGCACTCGCGAAAAGATTTTTTCCTGGTGAAGCTGATGAACGGTTTGATCGGTATTGTTGTCGGTTCGGCAATGCTCATCATTGGCTGGTAATTTTTAAATTTTATTTCAGTGATGATGAGAGTGTCTGGCCTCCGCAGGGGATCCATTCCGGTAGAGCCGATGCGTTTAAATAGTATGTGATGACGTGATGTGTGTATTCGCAATGACATCCGTTGCAAGTAACGGTTCCCATGCTGGCACCGAATGGTTGGTATAATGGGTTTCCCCATCCGCATGAGCTTGAAAATACCTGGGACTGTGCGGCCATGGCTTCGAAATCGGGCGCTATTGAAGCGTCGAACCCGTCGCATGGAACGGTAGTATCGCTACAAATAAATTCCACATCGAGGGTATCGTCCACCCAGATTTGTTCATAAATGGAATCATGCGCTTCTTCCACGTGACGAAAGCAAAGAATATCTTTTTCCATCAACAGTGGGTTTCCGGCCTGCAATTCCAGCACGGGCTGTACGTGCGCGATTTCTGTTTCGCTTGAGCCTTCAAAAAGAGGCATGACGAAGTCGGACCAATCCGGATCTGCGACGCCGAACATCACCTTGCTGTATTTGTTGAATGTCCAATCGTAATACACCTGGGTCTCTTCAATACTGAGCGACGATAGAAATTGGTCCAAATCCAAAAATGCCATAATTGTTGCATAATAGTCTTGACCGAATCCGTCCAGTGCGAGGATTTGATCGGTGAGCAGGTCGAATTGCTGATTCAAGTTGGTGTCATCGTAAACAACAATTCGAGGGCGGCGCATGGGGGCTTCCGGGAAATAGTAATACGCATACGTGAGGGTTTCCGCCGGTTGAACCTTCTCCAGTAGGTGACGCGGGGGCAGTTGGATAGGAATATTGACTTGTGTTGCACCCGACGGAATCGGGCCGTCTGCAGTAACTTTCCACACGCTGTTTCCCATCCAAATAACCGCATATCGCGGCGGGTTCGCAGACGACGTCATGTCTGATGTGGGAAGCGAAAATGTTACGTTCAGTGCTGAGCCGTCCACATCAGTTACATCGCAGGCGCTGATTGCGATGAGTAGCATAAGCAGGAGGTATACCCATTGGGGCTTCATAGAAATACCTCCAGTTCAAACCCGAAGAGTGGATCCCGAATGTAGCGAATGGGCATGGGAGTGGTTGATTCCGTATCACTGGCAATCCACTTGTTTGAAATAAAAATGGACGCGCGATGCGGGGCGTTCCGAAATAATCGATATCGCAACCCGGCGTGGTAAAAAATATCGTGCCATATTCCCGGCGCTTTCTGGTATCCGGAAACATAGAGTACACGGGGATTATTGGAGTTATTGGTCACCCAACGGACCCAGTATTCCAGTTCGTAAAACAGCTGAAACTGCCTTGTGATATCCATGTGCACCTCTGTCATGACTGTGTGAGACAGCTGATGAAACCACGGGGAAATGGCAAAATATTCGAAGCTGTTGGTGGCGTACATGTTTTCGCGCTCAGGCAGCGCAGGAGAGGTGGTGACTTCGGACAATTCGTGGCTGGGGGCGAAATGCTGTTCGTAAAATCGAAACTGGTACCCGAGGTGAAGCGCCACTCGACTATATATTCTCGCTTTTATATCGCTTCGCAGCAGTACGCCGTTGGACATTTGTCTGTCTTTTATACGTGCGAGGTATTCGGCGGCAATATGAAGGTGTTCCCCGAAGTTCTGGTGCGCGCTGATTCCGATATAGGGGAAATGCTCCTGAACTTTGTTGGACGCTCGAAATACATCAAACGCGTTACTTTCTGTATCGCCGGCGGGTTCGGTAAAATACCAGAAGGCGGCAAGGAAAGTGAGTCTTCCATCGAAAAACGACAGGGGGATGGCCAGAAAGTCGTCATAGTTCCAGAACACTCGTGCAGCAATGTGAGCCGACAATGACACATGATTCCATGTTGCGGAAAAGCTGAATCCTTCCAAGGGGATTTGTTCAATGAGCAAGCCTTCGCCGATTGTCACGAGGTCGAGATCCATGATGAGAGCATCAAGTCTAAGCGGCTTGTCGAAAAGGCGAACGGTTTTGTGTAGATGAACCGACATTCCGCCCAGCAGTTGAAAACTCTGATGATAACCGTCGCAGAAGCTCGGGTTGATGAAGTTCAGGTTGACGTTGATGTCCATCGATTCGAATAATCGCAGAGCGCTGTAGGTATCAAGTATGAAATACCCGTGAAAGCGGGTTTGATCGTATTCGGTTCCCGGCAGGCTCTGTTGCCCGCCGGTTGCCCCATCTGCGGCGACAGCAAAGGACTTTAATGATTTTCCGAGACGAAACTGTTGTTCGGGACTGCGAATCTGTTCATGAAGCTGTCGATTGAGCAACCCTTGGTCCATCAGTGTCCACGGATCCCGTGCGTCTTCGTATATGTCGTTCCCCATAGCTGTTGTGCTGAGACAGATCGCAGTCAGGAGCAGGGCGAAAATATGCGTTTTCAATCGGGCCTCTTCATTTCGATTTGTGTACCGGGTGTTCTCTCTTTTCGATGCTTTGTGTGTTAGGTTTTTCTAATTTGAAACGCATCTTTGTCAATCATTTCAATGAAAAACATTCGGCATTTTCAACATTGGTAAAGTGACTTCACCGATAAAACAAGCTCGGTGAAATGCTGTACGCATGGATTACCCAGTATGGGGATGGAAATAATCGTATTTGGGTGTGATTTCGTTTGAAAAAGATGGAAAATATGCCATTTGGCTAAATGTTCTCAACAACCCGCCGTAGTTTGATTCAGGTGAATCAGCAGCAGCTGTAACTCAACACGAGTTCGATGGCATATTAAGGAGAATGTGGATGAAACTGACAATCGGCAAAAAAATGGCGCTGGGATTCGGCGTTGTGGTGGTGGCATTGGTCGTGATGTCCGGAGTCAACTATGTGAACTTGAGCGAATTGCATCAACTGGAATCTGAAGTGGGGAAACGGGGGGACGAAGCGGTGGCGGTTCAGGAGATGACCGGTATGGGCAATAAGCTGTACAGCATTATCGCGGATGCCATTATCAATCGGGATTTGGATGCCGTGCAGAAAGAGTGGGCAACGGCAAAAAAGGAATTGAAAGACGATGTCGCTGCCCTGAAAAAGATGATGGATCATCCTGATGAAGTCGCCTGGGCGAATGATGTGGAGCAGTCCGGTTTGGAGCTTGTACGGTTGTTCGAAAAAGAACTGCTCCCCGTGTTGAAGCAACCGAAATCCGGGATGACGGCACAACGGGTTGCTGAAATCGATGAACAAATTGATGTACAGAAAGCAAAGATGAGTAACACCTGTCGAGAAATCGCAGCTTCGTTGCAGGAAGAGATGCACGAAGCACAGGAACATTTTGAGGAGGTATCGTCTGCCACCACGACGATAAGTATCGTGATATAATTATTGGGTATCGTATTTTCTTTTGGGGTGGCGTTTTTTCTGACTCGCGGAATTACTGTTCCCCTCGCAAAAATCGTCGCCGCAGCCAGAGGGTTGGCCCAAGGGGATATCACTCAGAATATTCAGATATCACGTAGTGATGAAATTGGTGACTTGGCTGATTCCTTCAAGGAATTGATTGTCGCGCAGCAAAACAAAGCAGATGTGGCGTCACAGATTGCCCAGGGAAATCTAGATAAGGAAATACAAGTGCTTTCTGATGACGATATGCTTGGATTCGCCATGACAGAGATGAAGGAAAATATTTTGTCCGTCCTGGCCGATACCGAGGAGATGGTTCGTGCTTCGGTGGATGGACGGTTGGAGGTTCGAGCAGATGAACAGCGGCATCACGGGGATTGGAAACGAATTATTCGCGGATTGAATCAGTCGGTGAGTGCATTGGTGGGTCACATCGATGCAATGCCCGCGCCGGCAATGATTATCGATTCCGAGTATAACGTACGATACATGAATAAAACGGCCGCCGGGTTGCTCGGCAAATCGCAGGCCCAGCTCATCGGAACGAAATGTTACAACAACTTCAAAACAGAAGACTGCAACACCGAAAACTGTGCATGCAGAAAAGCGATGTCGACAAGAGCTGCCGCGGCATCTGAGACGGTTGCGCGGCCGGATACCGGCGCCACCTACGAAATTGCATACAGCGGTATTCCGCTTCGAGATGAGAAACAGAATATTATCGGCGCATTTGAAGTGATTAGCGATCAGACTGCGGTCAAGCAGGCGGCGCGCGTTGCCGGCAAGCAGGCCGCATACCAGGGAACCGAAGTGGAACGATTGGTAACCAATCTCAAAGCTGTGGCTCAGGGCAAATTGACACTGGATACGAATATTGAGCAGTTTATGATGATACAGCGTTAATTGCTCAGAATTTTACAGTTATCAATGACAGCCTGAATGAGTTGGCCGATGCCATCGGCCGGCTGTCAGAAGATGCGGGAACCTTGGCGATGGCCGCATTGGAAGGTGAATTGGGCACAAGGGCGGATGAGACGAAACATCATGGCGATTATCGAAACATTGTTGCGGGTATGAATAATATCGTAGAAGCGATGGCCCAGCCGATTGATGAGGCGGCGCAAGTGCTGTCGCAACTGGCCGCATATGATTTGCGCGCCCGGGTAACCGGGGAATACGCCGGTGATTTTGCCAAAATTAAAGATTCCATCAATACCACCGGCGAGGTGCTGCATGAAGCGGTGGCGCAGGTGAAAACCGCGGTGCGGCAGGTGAATGCGGCTGCGCAACAGATTTCGATGAGTTCGCAGCAGGTGGCTGAAGGCGCATCGGAGCAGGCCAGCTCATTGGAAGAGACGACTTCCAGTATGGAGGAAATGAGCGGGATGACCAAGCAGAATGCGGATAACACCGCATCTGCCAAGGCGCTGGCGGAGAACACCAAAAGTACGGCGGATAAAGGTACAAATGAAATGGACCGTATGGTGGGCGCCATGGGACAGATTAAAACCGCCGCCAATAAAACAGCAGAGATCATAAAAGACATCAACGATATCGCGTTTCAGACCAATCTGCTGGCACTAAATGCTGCGGTGGAAGCCGCGCGTGCCGGCGATGCCGGGCGAGGTTTTGCCGTGGTGGCAGAAGAAGTGCGCAACCTGGCGGGGCGAGCCAAAGATGCGGCACAGAATACCGAAACGCTGATAAAGCAGTCGGTAACGCTGGCGGAGACCGGAGAGAAAATTTCGGGCGAAGTGAATGAAAATCTTCGTGCCATGGCAGACTCAGTAAGCAAGGTAACCGATATTATATCTGAAATTACCGTGGCCAGTCAGGAGCAGGCGCGGGGGATTGAGCAGGTGAATCGGGCCATGGTGGAGATGGATAAAGCCACCCAACGGTCCGCAGCCAATTCTGAGGAATCGTCGAGCGCTGCCGAGGAACTGGCCGGACAAGCCGAGGAGTTGGCTGCGATGGTAGCGAAATTTCAATTGAACGAGCAGTCACCGAATGTTGTTCATCGAGCGCAGAAGGTTCTGAAACGGGCGATTGAAACCAGTAGCAGCGCGGCATCATCTGAGATGAATGTGCCTCCTCATGAAATCATGCCGATGGACGACGACCCCGATTTTGCCGAATTTTAGTACCAGTTCCGGCACGACTGGAACCCCTTGTCAAAATAGAAATTCTGTATTACAGGGCTGTACGATTTTTGTCGGGAGGGCCGGCATCGATTATTGAAGGGCAGACCATGTTATTACCCATTCATCCGGAAAATCCGCAACCGCGAAAAATTCAGCAGGCGGTTCAAGTTTTGCGCGACGGCGGTGTAATTGCCTACCCCACCGGTACGGTCTTCGGATTCGGTGCTGACGTTCACAATAAAAAGGCGGTTGAAAAAGTTTACCGTATTAAAAATACTTCTCCCAAAAAGCATAAACCGTTTTCGTTTCTGTGTGCGGATTTGTCAGAAATCAGCCGGTATGCGGTTGTTCCGAATTCCGCGTACAGATTAATGAAGCGTTTGGTGCCCGGTCCGTACACATTTATCCTTGAGGCCACCCGTGAAGTGCCGAGAATGAGTATCAGCAATCGCAAAACCGTGGGAATTCGCGTGCCCGAGCATCCGGTGGCCCGCGCGATTCTGCAAGAATTCGGCAGTCCCATCATTTCCACATCGGCACAGCGTCCCGAAGACGAATGGCCGTTAAATGACCCGCTCGATATTGCAGAAGCATTCCCCCTTGTAGATTTGGTGTTGGATGCCGGTTTCGGCGGGATTGAACCTTCCACTGTTCTGGCATTCAACGATTTCGGTGAATTTGAAATCCTTCGTCAGGGTGCCGGCATCATCGAAGAACTGTAAACAAATCTCGCGAAAACATCGACTCAGGGTGCATATGGAAAGGTTACATTTTTTCGATTGGAATCATCCGCACGGTCATGTGATCTGCTCCTGAGTCGTTGAGGAATGCGACGATTCGCGCATTTCCTGCAATGTTGGTCACCAGCCCCAGCGGCTCAGAAGTCAGAATTCGTCCGGGCGTACCGGTTTTAGACAGTTCGAACAGCCCTTCTACCCGGGCGCACATAATCTTCTCGGATGCCGAGATCGGAGAGCAGACAATATGTTCTGCAATCACTGACGATTGTTTCAAGTCCAAACTCATACGACGTACACTTCGGGCGGGAAGGTCATAAAAATACACACTGTCACTTGCGCTGAGCATGGAGGGCGTGCGCCCGGAAAAAACAGATGAAAACACGGGTTCTCCCCTGCCGCCCAAGGGGACCCTGCCGATACGCCAACTGGATTTGGAAATGCTTTCAATGAAAAAACCCCACTTCCCGGAATCGACCAGCCCCATCATTGCGCCCTGTGACTGATACACGATTACAGGAACAGCGCCCTGAAGGCGTGAAATTGTGTACCGTCCCTGCTCATCCTTATGAAGCCAGGCGATTTGTCCATCACTGGCGACAATCTGCATCGGCTGTTGCGCAGTGTATCCGCGTTTTCGCGATTTTCCACCGGCTTTAGGCATGGAATACAGAACGCCTTCTGCCCAGTAAATGATTTCTTTTGGCGTCATTGCGGGGCCGTAGCCAATTTCCAGATTGATGTGGGTCGGCGCGTTATCCTGGGAGAAAACGTGAAAGGAATGGGGAGTGGCCAGGTATACTGTGGTGTTGTCCACCCATAGTGTATTGCCGTACGCGGATTCGTTGATTTCTCCCAGGGTTGTAGGCGCAGGCAGGTGTTTCGGCGTATTCAGGGGCGGATTGGGGGATTGGGGAGCAACCGGTTTTCGGGGGGCTGCATTCATTTTGGCTGTTGCGGTTGGGGCCTTGGCCATGAGGGGGGAAGGCGGCCCCTGGGAATCGACCTCGGTGTCCGGCATCTCTGCGTTTAGGGGGGCTGGCGACTGCCGATTCGTTTTTTCTATTGTGGACGGCGCTTCTGATTTGCATGCTTGAAAAAAGACAATACCGCAACACAAGGCCGGATAGGAGATTCGATTAAAGTGGTTCCAGTGAAATATCATAGGGGTCCTTTTTTCGTTTTCGTTCACAGTAGCAGCATTGTACTCAATCCCACGGCAAAGAATAGCCTGTTTCTGTCAGTTTGTATGGAAGCATCGACCACGGCAGCTGCGGCAGCATGGCAGAATGACCCGCCGCCGCACACGGAGCCGGAGTATGCGAACAATATCGGAGGCGGCACCAACAGCGGACTTGTAAATAACGGAAATCCTCGCCCCGTCATGACGTGGCTGATGAACACACTCGGAAGACCGGTTCCGTAAGCATCTAGAATCAAGAACGTTGGTGGTTTCCCGGGAACTTTTTTGAGTTCGGGGTGTCTCCATTCATGATGCCTGCGAGGGAGGCATATTCAATTCAAAGGTTTTGGTTTTTCCGCATTCGGTGGATGCGCTTGTTTTTCTGCGCATCCAGGCGCGTGCACGGATGGAGGTGCGTCATGGCAAGACGTCGCGAAATGCAAATCGACAAAGGGGATCCGTTGATTCCGATTTTAAATCTGGTGTGTATGCTGATTCCCCTGCTGTTGTATGGGGCGGTGTTTGTGAAGTTCAAGGTACTCGATGTGAAGCCGCCTAGAATCGTCAGTGTTGGAAACGAGCCCGATACAGAATCGCTGCAGCTTAAAGTGTTTGTCACCGACCAGGGGTTTCATATCAAAGTGAACCCCCAGTTTCGCAAGGCATGGATGGCAGACGAAAGCGGCACGCCGGATATACCCCGCAAAGATGACGGATTTGATTTTGAGGCGCTGCAGCAAAAGATTCGGGAATTGAAAAATGAGCATCGTACCGAACAATCGATACTGATCGGTGCGGAGGATGACGTGGCGTATGAGGTGATTATCAAAACCATGGATTTCACCCGCGGCACACCGGAATACCCCCTGTTTCCCGATGTGCGTCTCACCCGCAGCACCGTGTAGCTTTCCATTCTCCTGAAGCGGTGTTGGGCAATCGTTTGAAAACCTATTCAAAAATTGTTCATTTTTGCGGTTTACAGCAAAAAAACGGTGATTAACCTGTTCAATAGGTAAGAAAACTAACCCAAATGCGGCCCCAAAGGAGAACACATGTATCAAACCAAACGATCACAAGTTATGCTTCAGTTGGCGTTTGCAGTACTCATTTTATTCGCCGGACTCATGGTCGCGCTTCCGGCCGAAGCGCGAAAAACGACCCTTGAAAAGAAGCAGAAAGGGTCCACTGCGGCAGCGACCACTGAGGAGAATCGTCAACATCATTGGCGCTACAAAGCGTTGTCGACCATGTACATTCAAGGGGGTGTTGCCGACATTGACCTGGATGCCCTGAACGGGCGCTTGAATCGAAGTGGGTATGACACCATTGAATCCCCTGTCGTGCCCATCGGTTTCGGTTTCACCCATCGGTTTAAAAGAGCCGTGGCAGGGCTGGACTGGGTATTTCTGATGCATAACACGCCTACTCCTCCAGACGACAACCTTCGCATGGATGTGCGCAACTGGTACTGGCAGGTGACATACGGCGCCGACGTTGTGCGCACTGATGCTTTCAGCCTCTACGCCCTGGCGGGCGCGGGGCTGGGACACACCGGTATCTGGATTGCGGAGGAGACCGGGGACAGCTTCAACGGTGTGCTGCGCGAACCGGCTCGAAGCACCAGCATGACGCAGACCAGCCTGGTGCTCAGTGCGACGGTCGGCGCAGACTATCGAATCGAGACGCGGAAGACCGATCGCAAAACGTCGTACTTCACCATCGGTCTGCGCGGGGGATACTTGTTTTCGCCATACGCCGGCGCATGGCACATGTATGCGGCGGATGTGCGAAACGGGCCGGAGCGGGGATTCAACGGCCCCTCCGCCTTGCTGACCATCGGCTGGAGCACCAAGCGTCATCCCCCCAAATCCAGGTAATTTCTTTTTGATAGAGCCTCTCTGAAAAATCCCCCTGAATATTCCTATAGGCGACACAAAATAGATATTGAGCCGTAATTTTGTCAATGCGCTACAGTATTGGTGAAACCTTAACAAAGGATAAAATAATGCATCATTTTAAATGGACGATTTTCAGCTCTGCACTGTGGTGCGTTCTGCTGGTCGCGGCAACCGGCCGGACTCAGGGTAGTGAGAATGTTCGGGTCTGCTCGGTGGGGTATCCCGCCCTGACTGCGAAGGTGGCATCGGTGGTGGGACAGACGTCGGGCTCGTTCACCGTGTATACCGAAGACGGTGCTGCTGTGCATACTGGTAATTTGACCGCAAACGGCGCTGTGGGGCAGGCGGACTTTTCGGCGGTGACTCAGAGCGGCACGTATTACGTGCATGTGGACGGCGTGGGCGACTCAATTCTGTTCCCCATTGCTGAGGATGCCGCCGTGGCGCCGTTTCAGGCGGTTATGCTGGGGTTTTATGCCTGGCGCTCGGGTATCGATATTTCTTTTTCGTACAACGGCGTCACATACAGTCATGCGGCGGGGCATTTGAATGATGCATATATCGACTTTGTGGAACCCGGCCAGGCAGGGACGATTGTTGATGCCACCGGCGGTTGGTATGATGCGGGCGACTATGGAAAGTATATTGTGAATTCCGCTTGCGCCGTGGGGCAGATGCTGCGCGCGTTTGAAGATGTGCCCGACCGGCTGGCGGCGCAGAGCCTGACGTTTATTCCGGAAACCGGCGGAAGCATTCCCGACTATCTCGATGAAGTGAAGTACAATCTGGACTGGATGCTGAAAATGCAGTTCGACGACGGTCGGGTGTCCCACAAGCTGACACCGATTGATTTCGCCGACTTTGTGCTGCCTGCGGATGATGATTTGGCACGCTATATTTCGCCTTGGGGATCGGCTGCGACGGCGGGGTTTGCGGCAACTATGGCCCAGGCGTCCCGCGTGTTTCGTCTGTACGATGAAGCGTATGCCGACGTTCTGCTGGCGGCGGCGCAGCTTTCCTATAATTATCTGACCAGCCATCCCGACGATGTGAGTGCCGATCTGAGTGATTTTGAAAACCAGCAATATGGTACCGACGACTGGGATGACCGCATTTGGGCTGCTGCCGAGATGTGGGAAACCACCGGCGACACCGCGGCATTGGCCGATTTTGAAAGCCGGGTGCAGAATCAGCCGGCGGACTGGTGGGGGAATATCAGTTGGGTGGACCACGACTGGGACTGGGGGAAGCTGAAGAACCTGGGGATGTTCACGTATCTGGCCAGTGCGCGCAGCGGAAAAAATGCGTCATTGGTGGCCGAGGTGGAAACCGCGGTGATGGATTCTGCCGATCAGATTGTGAACGAGGCGTTTTCCGGCGCCGAAGGGTTCGGCCGCGGATACAGCACCGATTACTATTGGTGGGGAACAAACGGCCTGGTGCCGCGTGGTTGTCTGGTGCTGCGTCGCGCCTATGAAATGACCGGTAATGAAACGTACCTGGACGCTTGCATGCAGCAGGTGGCCAATATCTTCGGGCGCAATCAGTACAACCGGTCGTATGTGACCGGCGTGGGCCTGAATCCACCGCAGAACCCGCACTGCCGTCGTTCCGGCGCCAGCGGACACGCGTATCCGGGGTACGTGGTGGGAGGTGGTCAAAGTGATGACGACTGGTTGGATGAACAGGAAAGTTATCAGACCAACGAAATCGCCATCAACTGGCAGGGCGCGTTGGCGTATGCGATTGCCCAGTTTCTACCGGAGAGTGATCCGGTGGACACCGACACCGGGGAAGATACCGACACGGGACAGGATACCGATACGTACAGTGATGGCGATACCGATAGCGACACGGACAGCGATACCGACAGCGATACGGACAGCGATACGGACAGCGACACCGATAGCGATGCGGATACCGACACCGATAGTGATACCGACAGCGACACCGATAGTGATACCGATAGCGACAGCGATAGCGATGCCGACGGTGATACCGATACGGACAGCGATGGCGATGCAGATGGAGACAGTGATACGGATGGCGATAGCGACAGCGATGCTGATGCGGATACAGACGCTGATAGCGACAGCGACAGCGATAGCGATAGCGATAGCGATAGCGAT
>JAFGXQ010000165.1 GCA_016936575.1 Deltaproteobacteria bacterium | reverse complement strand
CGGCTCTGAATGCTTTCGATGCGACCGATGGCACCGGTTTTCAAATTGGCGGCGTTGGCCTCGTCGGTGTCAATGTGCATGGCCAGTCGAAAGTCGGGACGAACCCGCACCAGCACATCGCCGAAAACCAGTTCTCGATCCCCTTCAACGACCACGCGCACAACATATTTGTCGCGCACACCCAGTTGCATGGCATCTTTGGGGGTCATGTGAATATGTCGCATGGCGCATATCACGCCCTCTTTTAGGGAAACCGTTCCGGCCGGACCTTCAAGCACTATGCCCGGGGTTCCGGTGACATCACCGGATTCGCGGATGGGCGGGTGAATTCCCAGTATGAACTGTTCTGTCATCGAGATTTCAACCTGGGTTTTTGAGCGTGTGGGTCCGAGTACTCGCACCCGGTCAACGACGCCCTTGGGTCCCACCAGCCGAACCTGCTCTTTGCAGGCGAACTGCCCGGGCTGCGAGAGCTTCGCATGAGGGGTCAGGGTGTGACCTTCTCCAAACAAGGCTGTCACATGTTCGGCACTTAAATGTACGTGGTGTGCCGAAACCTCCACGGGAATGCGGTTCACCTTGTCGTTGTGCAACCCGACCACCCGATTGCGCATCATCGCGCCCAGGGTCTGACGGGCAATCATCAGCTCTTCGTTCGTGGGAATAACCAGCACCCGAACCGCTGAGCGCTCGTCGCTGATTTCGGTGGGCTGTGTGCACCCAACGGCCATTCGATTTTTTTCGGCGTCTATCAAAATCCCCATGCACTGAAGCCCCTGACACGCGAGAGACCGCACCAACGTGCTGTGTTCGCCGATACCGCCGGTAAAGACCAGTACGTCCAGACCCTGCATGGCGGCTACGTAGGCGCCGATATATTTGCGAATTTGATAACAGAATGTTTTTATCGTGAGCGCCGATGAAACATCTCCCTGTTCTGCAGCCTGTGTCAGGGCGCGCATGTCATTAGACACTCCTGACATACCAAGAAAACCGCTTTTCTGATTGAGCAGCGTATCGAGTTCATTTGCATTCAGATTTTCCAGGCGACTGATGTAGCAAAGGGCACCCGGGTCGATGTCTCCCGTGCGTGTGCCCATGGGAACGCCGGCGGTGGGCGTCATGCCCATACTGGTATCGACAGAGCGACCGTGATCCACCGCGCAAATGGACGACCCATTGCCCAAATGGCATACAATCGTTTCGAGATCATTGTAGGGTCGCTTCAAGAATTGCGCCGCTTTCAGCGATACATATTTATGCGAGTTTCCGTGAAAACCGTATCGTCTCACGCCGTGGTCGCGGTAATACGACGACGGCAGGGCGTACAGATAGGCATACGGCGGCAGCGTATGGTGAAACGTGGTATCAAACACCGCCACATGGAGTGCATCGGGAAACTCGCTTCGAGCGGCTTCAATGCCCGCCAGATTTACAGGATTATGTAGCGGAGCCAAGGGACAAAGCTGATTTATTTTATCAAGTACCTTTTTTGTGATGACAACGGCTTCGGAGAATGTTTCTCCTCCGTGCACAACCCGATGCCCCACAGCGGTAATTTCGGTTTCGGTTCGAATGACATTTTTTTGCCGCAGTGTGGCAATCATTTCCCGGCAGGCCGCGGAATGGGTGGCGCAAGAGTGGGTGCTTTCAAATGCCTGCTCATTCACAGACAACAAATGACGACCCCCTTCTCTACCGATATTTTCCATTGTTCCTTTTATGGTCTGTTCAGGCGATTCGGTATCAAACAACTGATACTTTAGTGACGACGAGCCGCAGTTGATGACCAGTATCTTTTGCGACGCTTCACTCTGCAGCGTAAAGCCATATGGGTCATTGCTCTGGGTTTCAGCGGCACGATGTATATCCCGCTGCATGTCGCTGCCCATCGCGCCGGCGCGTTCGGTCAGCAATTTCGCCAGTTGCTGAAGCGCGGCGGGGTGTGACACGATCTGGGTTGCAAAAACCGAGTTCGGAATCAGCAGTGCGGTGCATCGGGTTTTTGCAATGACATCCGCCATTGCCCGTTCCCCGGTCATCAACGCCATTTCACCGAAAATTGCCGGCGCGTCGCTGACGGCGATGGTTTGTATAGAACCGTCGTCAAGCACCACCGACACCTGAATGGTACCGTCCAGCAACACGCCCAGAAACTGTGCGGCGCGCCCGAATTCAATGATTCCTTCGTTGGTTTCGAATGTTCGAACCCGCGACACCGAAACGACCGCAGCCAATTGCTCCTCGGTAAACCCGGCAAATAGGTCAACAGTGGTTTTAAGTTTTTCGATTAAAGTGCTCTGGTCCATTTTTTTGTTTTCCTTGGTTGGCGCAATACTACATGAATTTTTTTTATCCCGACAGAATAAATCCATTCAGAAAAACAACAAAGATCAACTGTGACAATACAGATGACGCGGGGGAATTATCGGTGCAGGCCCAGAACGTCGGCCATGGTGTATCGGCCGGGCGTTGCGGTGGCCATGAAGATCGCGGTGCGTACAGCACCTTCGGCAAAGAGCGAACGGGTATGGGCCACGTGTCCCAATTCCAGGCGTTCATTCTGACCGATGAACATCACCGTATGTTCGCCGAAAATGCCGCCGCCGCGAACCGCATGCACACCAATTTCGCCGGCTGAACGCGCTCCGGTGTGGCCTTCGCGCCCGTAAATACACGAATGCTCCGCACCGTTGTCAATAATGGCGTCCGCCAGGATTTGCGCGGTTCCGCTGGGGGCGTCCACTTTTTTATTGTGGTGTTTTTCTATGATCTCAATGTCATAGTCCGGGCCCAGAATGGCGGCCGCCTGTTTTACCAACGCAGACAAAACCGCCACACCCACACTAAAGTTCTTGGTATGGATAACGGGTATGGTGGCGGCGGCCTCGTCGAATTTGTTCATTACCGACTTTTCAAGGGTACCGGTGATGCCGCATACCAGCGCGGTGGTTGTTGTTTTTGCGGTATCGATAATTCCCGCTGTGGCGGTCGGCAGACTGACATCGAGAATCACATCACAGCTGCGTGCGGCGGCTTCCAGATCTGCCGTAACAGATACATTCAATGATCCCACGCCACTCACTTCGCCGATATCTTTTCCAATGAGTGGGCATCCATCGTACTCTACAGCGGCGCCGATTTCGCATTCCGCGCGTGCGGTTGCGGCGCGTGTGATTTCCTGACCCATTCGACCGGCGGCGCCGACCAATGCGATTTTAATTTGTGACATATTCCATTCCTTTATACTCCGCTGAGTTTCATAAAATCGATGACAGCATACCCGTAATGAATGTAAAAACAAGGGAGCATCCGAAAAAGCGAACAGGTTGAACCCCGATGACGATGTCCATCAAAACCGTTTTCTCCAAACAGCGCGGTCCTCTTTGGTTCGGTGCAGCACTCGGATTTTTTGCAACGGTGACTCAGATTGCGCTGGTGCGGGAGTTTCTGGTGGTACAGGGCGCCAGTGAACTGTCGCTGGGAATGCTTCTCGCAAACTGGCTGGTGGCGATTGGCGTTGGCGCTTGGTTGGCCCGAGTATGGGATGCTGCGTCAGGGCGAATGCACAGATATGTGGCCGCCCTGCTGGTGTGCATTCCCGCAGCCCTGCTGAGTGTTCGGTTTTACGAGTACGGATTTTCGATTCCTGCCGGTGGCATAATGTCGCCCCTGCAATTATTTTTGCTCTCTGTTGTCTGTTCGTTCCCCTGCGGCAGTGCGGTGGGTTTTCTGTTCACGGCTGCGGCGCGACGATGGTGCCATAGGCAGGTGGCCTCGGTGAACGAATTGTACATCAGCGAGGCAATTGGTGCGGCCGCAGCGGGGTTGCTGGTTCCGCTGGTGTTCACGTCGGTCATCGGGTCGACGACGATGGTGTTTCTGGCGATTTTTCTGCTCGCCGTCGCGGTGCCGGTTTCCATATCGCGTCACCGCAGCGTGACAGCAGTGATAGTGCCGGTGCTCGCCGGAGTCTGTGGCGCGGGTGCCTATCTGTGCGACGTGGACGCGTACACGTTCGGCGCAGCATTTTCTCTTCGACAGGAACGAGGAACCCTGCAGCATTGCGCCGATACCCATTACAATAGAGTGTGCATCGGAAAAAACAAAGAGCAGTTTCAGGTGTATGCGGGTGGAACACTACAATACGTGTTTCCCGATAGGTACCTGCGTCCGATTCCGGTGCTGGCGGCGTTGGCGACACACCCTCGGCCGAAGCGGGTGCTGCTGGTGGGTGGGGGAATCCCCGAGCATGTCGAAGCGGCGCTGCAATTTGATGTGGGGACCCTTTTTTATTTTGATGTGGACGAAATCGCGTATCGCGAGGTGCTCCCATATGTGGAGTTCGGCACGCGACATGCCATGAATCTGCCTAATGTGCATACAGCGTTCGGAAGTGTGAGAAGGTTTTTACAGGCGCATGGGGATTTCGATGTGATTATAGATTTTTCGTTTTCCATTCAGACCGCGGCCGATCACAGTACCCATACACAAACCTATTTTACGCTGATACGTAAGGCCCTTTCCGCCGATGGGGTGTACATTCAGATTACCGAAGGAAGCGCCAATGTTTTCAGCGCGCCCGCGGCGGCGTTGCTGGCCAATGAGCAGGCCACCCTTCGCTCGGTGTTTCCCCACGTTCATCTGCTGACAGGCGTACAGAGCTATTGGCTCGCATCCGCAGAGCCGCTCACATTGTCGGCGGATGTGATAACACGCAGGTTGTTTCGTCAGCTGGGGGAGCAGGCGTCACTGGTGCCGGCGACTGACATATTCAATACACAACGAAACCGCATGGCTGCCGAGCAGTTGTCAAGGCTTCCGGGAATCGTCAACCGCGACACCCGGCCCAGTGGGTTTGTGAATGGACTGCGGCTGCGTCATCTGGCGCAGACCGCCGGGTTGCAGGAACCATCGACGGATTCTCCGGTATCCTCCGGTTGGGTGCTGCTGGTTTCCATTCTGGCGGCGGTTCTGTTCGGCACGTTCGCGGTGGTTCGCAGGGGGCGAACCCCAACTTCGGATGGGGCAGCGTCCATCGCCACCACCGGGATGGCGGCCATGGGCGCGGAGTTGGTGGTGCTGTATCTGTTTTCGGTTACATGGGGCGGTCTGTATTTTCATGTAGCCGGACTATTGGCCACGTTTATGGCCGGAGCGGCATTGGGCGCCGTGGTCGGACGCGTTCTGGCGTCCCGATTCGCGGCCGGTCGAATTGCAGACGGGGTAACGGCCCTTCTGCTGGGGGGCTGCGCGCTGGTATTTTGGATACCTCAATTGCCCCAATTTACATTTTATGTGTTGATGATGCTTCTGGGCGCCGGCACAGGAATGGCGTTTCCGGTTTTTTTTCAACAGTTTTCAAGCACTCATGTCGAAAGTGCGCCCTGGAAAATCGAGTTTGCCGATCATCTGGGAGCGGCGCTGGGAGCAGTGGCAGTATCGCTGGTATGGCTGCCGTACCTGGGAATCACCTGGACATGTGTTCTGCTGTTTTTCTTTAAAGTTCCGTTGCTGATTAAAAAAGATTGGAAAAAAACAATTAGGTAACGATTCACAACAGTTACACTGTATTTTATTTTTTTTCTGTGCTAAAACGCGCAGGCAAGTAAAATTTTTTGACCACAAATTGATAATTTTTTGGGGCAAGGAGCAAAATATGAAGCGGATAACCGTTGTATGTTTGGTGTTAGTATCAGCGCTATTTATTCTCTCTTCGTGTAAAGAAGAAGCAGCCGGCAATGTTAAAGTCACAAAAATGGACGGGTACAAACCGAACCTTCCACCGGTTCCGAGTATTCCGAAGCCGAGCGCTCCCGAAACCTATTCCGATGGTTCCTACTCGGTGTACGGGCTGCGTAAAAATGTGGGCAAAACCATGAACTCGCAAGTTGAAGTGACAGCGTACCTCGTAAACATTTATCAGAAGCCCGTTTGTGAAGAAGGACAAACCTGCCACACCATGATGCCGCATGTGTATCTGGCAGATGAGCAGGGCGAAAAACTGCAGAAACGTCAAATCCGCTTGGTCGGTTTCGCACAGAGTTTCAAAGAGATGGAAGACGAAAAAGAGAACGACCTCTCCGGCCGCGAGCCCGAAGAACTCCCCGAGGGGGTATATCTGCCGCCGGTGGTTTGGGACTGGCGTCAGGGTCAGAAATACAAAATCAAAGCGGTATTCGTGAATCGTTCCAGTTCCGGTTTTATGGATGCGGACGGTCTGCTCGAATACAAAGGTCACGAGTGCCTGGATTGTCCTGCTGAAGAAGAAAAATAATCACTTCGATAGTTTTCCTCCCTTGGTTCTTTCCTGATTTTTAAAATTCGTTTTACAGCATGTAGCCGGCGTTTTGGAGCGCTTCGATCATTTCGGGAGAAAGCTGGTTGTCGTCTTCAACCTCTTCGCCGAGTTCCGGTTCCAGTACAATTCGCAGCGCTTTGTACGCGTCGGCATTCTGCATTGTCGGGTTGAGGTCGATTGTTTCTCTGGGGTCGGCAACCAGGTCGTAGAATTCATAGCGCTCACCGTCGACCGCAATCGATGCGAGATCACCGGGGTCGGCATGGGGGATGTTTTCGTGCAGCGAATTCAGCTGTTCGAGGGCACTCGCATTTACTTTGTGGTGATGAATCAATTTGTAGCGACCGCTGCGAACCGCCTGGCGTTGAATACCGTGGGCGTTGTACTGACTGATGTGTATTCGATCGCTGCGTGTGCCGTCGGCGACGGCTGCCAAAATGGATTTGCCCGGGCGCTTGGCGGCATTTCTGTCGGGAATGGACGCAACGTCGAGCAGCGTGGGCATGATGTCCACATGAGTGAAGAGTTCATCGCTGTATACGCCGCCGCTCTTCTGCCACGGCAGATACATCACAAACGGAACCCGCAGCGTCTCTTCCCACATATGGTATGCATGGGTGTAGCAATTGTGTTCACCGAGCATCTCGCCGTGATCCGCAGTGACCACAATCGCAGTTTTTTGAGACACGCCAATCTCTTTCAGTGTTTTCATCAGACGGCCGATTTGAATGTCGGTATAACGGACTTCGTCGTCGTATGCCGCCACGGTCATTTCATGGTCGTCTTTATTGAGCGGGGTCTTGTACTCGCGGAACGGATACTCCACCACCTGTCCGGTTTTCAGCCGTGTCACAAAATGCTTTGCCGAATTCACCGGTCGATAGGGCGCATGGGGAGCGGTGAAAAAAATTTTCAGAAAAAACGGTTCCTGCTTGACCGATTTTATCCAGTCGATAGCTCTTTCCGTGAGCCAACCGTCCGGCGGAAAAGCGCGCTCCATCGTGTGGGTATCTTCATATACCTGGTATCCCTGATTGTATCCCCATACGCCGCGGGTCAGCGGGTTTCCCGTCAATCCTGCGGTGCGATAACCGGCCAGACGAAAGTGTTCCGCAAGGGTGGTGATGTCCATTCGTACATCGCGATTCTTCAGTTCCACGCCGTGACCTTTTTTGGTGAGTCCGGTGATAATCGAGGTGAAACTGGGCCGGGTCCATGAAGAATTCGAAATATAGTTGGTGAACACCATTCCCTTCGTTGCCAGCTTGGAAAGATTCGGCGTGGTGTTGCGGTGGTATCCATAGGCGCTCATATGCGAAACATTCATCGCATCAATGATGAGCAGAATAACGTTGGGTTTTGTCGGGCTTTTCGGCACCTGAAACACAGACGGCATAGGGGCGTAGGAAAGCGGGCCGAAATGCTTCTGTGCGGTCTGGGCTTCCTCGCTTTTTTTTCGCAACGCACCCGTGTCTTTCGAATAATCGATTGCCGTTGCGCTGTCTGACCCGACGGTGACCGGTTCGCCTGCGCTGTCAGGCCCCGGACCCCGGGGTTTATCTTTACATCCCACGATGAACAACAAAAAAAACGCCCCCATTACTCCCAGACGGGCAGTACCACAATTCAATTTTTCACCTCCAAATAAACTTTGTTCTCAAATATTGTTTACACAAATTTTGCACTCTAAACATAATGGGTTGAGTTTAGGTGTCAATAGGGCAGAGGGACGGATATGGGCAAAAAAAGGTTGTCTCTTCTGCAGAAGTTTTGGCATGTTGTGTGGTTGCTATGGGTATTGCGGCAATTCATAAAATGAATCAACCGACGATTTTTAAGGCGGTTTTTTTGTTTGGAGCCCTGTTCGGAGGGGCCGTATCGTGTACGACTACCGACGAGAGGGAGCGGGCGGTCGCCGAACCGGGGGAGATGACGTTCCGCAGTGCAGCCGAGTTTGCGGAACAATCGGGTGAACCTACACTGATTGATTTTTCCGAGCTGGACGCGTTTTTACAGAAGTACCAACGCCTGTTCAACCGAAGCGCCATCCTTATTCGCAAAGATGGACGTGTGGTGTATTCCTACGGTGACGTTCAGACAGCGGCGTATGCGGCTTCGTGTTCCAAATGGCTCAGTTCTGCGACGATTATGCGGTTGGTTGAACAGAAGCAGTTGGCACTGGATGTGCCCGTAGGACAGTACATGCCCAAACTTCACGGCCGTGCCGGTGAGGTAACCCTTCGCCAGTTGCTCAGCCATACCGCCGGCCTCAGCGCCCAGGGCGGAAATCATGACGAATGGCAGCAACCGCCGATGCAAACATCCGCGTCCCGGCTGCATTTTCTACCCAGCGATGCGCACGCGTTCTGTTATGAAAACGCCGGCTTCAACTTTGCCGGGCGGGTGGCGGCGAAGCGTGCCGAAAAGAAATGGTCTCAGATTTTTCGGGAGGAAATCGCAGTACCGCTCGGGTTATCCAATTCGTACTTTCGGAAATCCAAGCCGACGGCGGCGGCGGGTGCAATGATTTCAGCCAGTGATTACTCCCTTTTTCTGGAGATGATTCGGCAAAACGGCGTGTCCCCGGACGGCATCCGGGTACTGACGGAATCCTCTGTTCGGGAAATATTAAAAAACCATACTGCGGGGCTGGAAATGACCTGCATTCCTCGTCCCAGTGCGCGGAAAGAATCCCACGGGCTGGGCGTGTGGCGCCAGGGTGGCTCCCGAGAGCGTCCAGACCTGGCCAGCCATTTCGGCGCCGGCGGGTACAAGGTATTTCTGGACTACTGCCGCAACGTCAGCGCGGTGTTTGCCATGGAGTACAAGCGGGGCAAAGAGGACCGCGCGAAGAATGTAACCAGAAACATGTACAGCATCGTTCAGAGAGCAATTCCGGTAACCCCATCCTGCGCTGTGTCAAACGAGTCCGTTCCGGATCGATGGCGCCCACCGTTGCGACGTCCTTCCCGACAGGAGCAATAGGCGTCAAGTCAACGGTTTCGGGGTTCGTGGGTTTCCCCCTGCATTTCCCGGTACACGTCGGGGTCTTCGCGCTGCAGGCGAAACCGACAAAGCGGAATGCTCACCGAAACAATCAGCCGTTCGTTTGACCGATGACGGGCGCAAGCGAAACAGCTACTTTAACCGTTGACGCAGCTCTGCGATCTCTTCTTCCAATGCTTCTATTTTCGCATCGCGGAATTTGAGCTCCATGTCCCAAGCCACTGCATCACCTTCGGTTTCCTTCAGCTGTGTATTCATCATGCGTAATTTCTTCTCGAGCTTGGTGACACTGCGTTCCCGCTGTTCCAGCTGATCAGTGAGTGATTCAATGAGCGGTTGACTCTCTTTGGTGCGGTCTTCAAGTTCCAAAATGGTTGTCTGCTGGGTCTGCACCGTTTTCTTCAGTTCCGCCAATTCAGAAAGTACTTCGTCCGGCGCGCTTTCCGGGGACGCTGCCTTTGCCACTTCGAGCTCTTTTCGGGTTCGCTCCAACTTCTCAGTGGCGGCTTTGGCGTTTCCTTTGGCCTGACTGATTTCCAGATTTTTCGCCGCAAATTCCATCTGCATGTCGGCGATTTCTTCTTTGGCTGCCGCCAGCTCTTCGTCTTTCTGAGCCAAAAGATGTTTCAGCTCTAAAGCCGTATCAACTTCACTGGAAACTGTTTCCAGACGACCGATGGTATCAGAGAGCTGCACTTCTTTTTGGCCCAGGCGTTCCTGCAGCAATTCGGTCTTCTGCTGCAAATCGTTGTACTCGAGATGCAACGTTTCCAGTTCATTCTGGGTATTCAGTAACTGCTGCTCCAGCTCTTCATCGATTTTGCCGGCCTGAGAGGTCACCTGTTGAATTTCGCGATTCAACTCGGTTATCAGGGAATCTTTTTCAGTGAGCTGTTTCGACAGCGACTGCAGCTGGGCAGTCTGGCTGTTCAGCGAATCCAATGTGTGTTTCAGTTGTTGCTGCAGACGTTCGGTTTCAGCCGTGTCGACGGTCGAAACAGTTGCCTTTTTCTCGGCGGCCGCAAGTTCAGTTCGCAATACCGACAATGCATCTTCTGCCGCTGCGCGCGCGGCTTTCGCCTGCAACATCTCAATTTCGAGTCGTTCCAGCTGTTGCGTGGTGTCTGTGAGTTGCTGTTCCGCCGCTACCAGCTCCGATGCATCGACCAAAGAGGCGCGTTCCGCCAATTTCTTTTCGGCATCGGCCAGCTCCGAGCGCAGTATAGATAACCCCTTGACGGCGCCTTCCCGCGCTGCTTCGAGTTCTTCGACGTTACGATTTTTTTCGGCAAGCCGGTTTGTCAGCTCGTCAACTTTTCCCGCCCATTTTGCGGCATCCGCGCCCGCGTCGTGGGAGCGCTCTTCTTCGATGCGAAGCCGTTCCCGAAGTTCGCCGGCGGTCAACTCCATATCCTGAAGCTTCTGAGACCATTGGTCACCTTCGGTATCGCGTTTCGCTATGAGCGCGGCATTTTCCCGCTCCAGACCCTCGTTGCGCGCAATCTGTTCGCCCAGTTTCTCATAGGCCTGATCCCGTTCCGATACCGCGCTGGACACTTCGCTTCGAAGTCGTTCCAGTTCACTGTCGGCCCCTCCCAGATCTCCGCGCACGTGATTCAATTCCTCGCGAAGTCGGTGAATTTCAGCATCTGCACCGCCCAGATCATTGCGCAGACGCTGTATTTCAGCTTCTGCACCGTTCAGGTCGTTGCGAAGCGAATCGGTCTCCTGCCGACTGCCGTTCAGTTCATCGCGAAGCTGATTCAGTTCACCACCGGTTCCCGACAATTCGTTTCGAAGCCGCTCGGCGTCCACTTTCGATGCACCCAGCTCATCGGTCAGCGTGCGCACCTGCTCGTCGGCGCGATTCAGTGCCTCGCTGATTCGCTCAACTTCATTTCGGGAATTGTTGAGTTCCTCACGTACTTTAGACAGTTCTTCGTCGCTTCCGCCCACATTGCTGCGAAGCTGTTCCAACTCCGTGGCGGAATTTCCCAGTTCATCGCGCAGACGATGAATTTCGGCATCCGCGCCGCCCAGGTCGTTGCGAACCCGTTCCAGCTCTCCATTCACGCCGCCCAGCTCATCACGCAGGCGGTGAATTTCGGCATCTGCGCCGCCCAGGTCTCCCCGCAGCCGATTAACTTCATCGGCCGATTCGTTCAGTTGCCGCTGAACGGTATCTCTTTCGTTTATCAGCGTATAATTTGTCTGCTGCAGGTCGTCCCTCTGGGAACAGGCATCATCCCGCTCGTGCCGCAGCATTCTGACCGTATCGGTTTCAACGCGAAGCCTATCCTGGAGCTGGGCATTTTCTTCTTCAGCATGGGACAGCTCCACTTTCAACCATCCAATTTGCTGTTCCAAATCAGAAAACAGAGACTCTTTGCGCGTCAACGCATCTTTCTTTTCGCTGATTTCATGTCGGAGCTGTTCGATGGTTCTTTTTGAGGTCGACAGTTTCTCTCTCAGCTCATCGACCTCTTCCTGTTTTTCGGCCAGTCGAACAGCGGCGGATTCCGATTCTCCGTCGTCATCGGTTCCGCTTTGCTGCCGCAACTCCTTCTGCGCCTGTTTCAACGCACTCAGCATTTCTTCGTACGTTTCCTGCAGTTCCGAATGCTTGCGTTTAAGCTCTGCCAGCTGGTGTTCTGTTTCCTGATGTGCCAAATCCTGAGCTTCACCCCGGGCGGCTTTGGTCTGAAGCTCAGCGATTTTCGCTTCGGCCTGCTGCAGCCGCTCGGTGAGTTTTGCACGCTCGGTTTCCAAAGCCGTCAATGACAGCTCCGCTTCCAACCGAGCCCGTCGGTGTCCGTACAGTTTTCCGCTCGCTTCGGCCAGAACAACTTCGAGTTCGTTGTATCGGACAATCAGATCGTCCAGCTCCGCCCGAACCTGTTGCGAATTCGCGTGGGCTGAAGCGATTTCGAGTTCCGCTTCCACTCTGGCGCGATGATGACCGGAGATGGCACCCATCGCCGCCGCCAGTTCTTCTTCAAGGGACCTGTTTTGAACAATCAGTTCATCGAGTTCGTTTCGAACCTCCCGATTCTGCTGCTCCAGACCGGCCAACATCAGTTCGGCGTCCACTCTGGCGCGATGGTGACCGGAAATGGCACCCATCGCCGCCGCCAGTTCGTTTTCAAGCATGTCCGTGCGCGCCTTCAGGGCAGCCGCAGCCGCCTCCTGTTGCGCAGCGTCGCTGTCTGCAGGTGTTATTACAGGTGCATCCTGCTGCGCGGGCGCGGTTCCGAGAGATTCTATTCTGGCCTCAGTCGCCGCCAGTTCGGCCCGTAATTCATCAATGGTTTTTTTGGCGTCAATATTGCGGGCTTCCAGCTCTTCGGTTTTCCATTCCGCTGCCTGAAGCTCGGTTTCCAATCTGGCGATGCGTGAATCCCGTTCGGCCAGCGCTTCGGTTTTTTCACGTAGCGCGTTCACCATGTCGGCAGACTCGGATTCTTCTTTGGCTATATCGGTTTGAATGCCGGCCGCCCGCTGCTCAAACTGCTCCACAGCTGATACCGCCACAGTCAGGTCGCGAATAATTGCCTCCCTGCGCTCCAGCTCCGCCTGCGCTTCCGACAGCGATGACGCCAGCTGTTTGAGCCGACTTTCCAGCCGCTGATTGCCTTCCTCGTAGGCTTCGGCATCGAGTTGCGCATTTTTCTCCTGGTCAGCAATTTTCTGTTTTGCTTCGGAAAGCGCAGCGTTGATTTTGTCGAGCTGTGCGCGCTGCGCCTGTTCTTTCTCTGCGGCCCGTTTCAACGCTTTTTCGAGTTCTGCGGTTTTCTGGCTGTCTTCCGCATGGGCCAGGGCCTTGCTCAATTCCCGGTGGGCAGTGGCCAGCTTGTCACTCAGCGCATCCTCCCGCTTCACAAATTCGCTCTCTTTTTTCTGCAGTTCGCGAATTTGTCGACCCAGCCGTTCCACCTGCTCCGCATCGTTGCGCGCACGTTCGATCACTTCGTCGCGCGCCTGTTCAGCGGCGGCCACACTGGCTTCAGACTGCTTGAGCTTTTCCTTGAGCGCTTCGAGCTCGGCTTTGACTTCCGGGCCTGGGCCGCGCATGGCCATCTGCTGCTCGAGCTGTCTGGCCTGATTGGCTTTGCGTTCATCGTCGAACTGCTTGGCGATTTGCACCGCACGGGCGCGCGCGGCTTCGGCTTCCATGCGTTCTTTTTCGAGGTCATTTTGCAGGGTTTCGATTTTCACCCCGCGTGTGCCCATTTCGAGTTTTACACGGCGCAGCTCTTCTTTGAGTTCTTCAATTTCCTCACCGGACGGGCCGTCATCGGTTTCAAGCGTTCGCATGCGCATTTCGTCTTCGAGGATGCGCAGGTCCTGCTCCAGCTGTTCGGCTTCCTGTAGCAAATCGTTCTTCTGTTGCAGCAGCGCTTCGTTTTCGCGTTCCAGCCGGTCGATGCGTTCCAGGTTTTCAGCGGACTCGCGGCTGCCGCCAAGAGCGATTTCGGCCAGCGGCACCTGGACGATGGAGTAGCCGTCGAGGTTCACCGGCGTTTCGCCGCACACCGCGATAAACCATTCAATCTCTTCGGCGTTATTGTCGAGTAAACTTCCGTCAAAGCTGATGGCGGTCTCTTCGTCAGCGCTCAAATCTGAAACAGCGTAGCCCACAAACGGCGCCTGACCGATCATCTGCACGCTTTCAAACGATTGGGACAGTGCGTCATACAGCTGATAGTAATCAATGGCGGATGCCTGCGGCAGCGGCATCAGCGGCGATTCGCAGGTGGGATTGGGAGAGGCGGCGATCACGTGTCCGCGACGCCCCACCACGCGACGCAATTCATTCAGCAACGACGTGGAATCCGCTATGTCACTCAGATTGGGAACCACCGCCACATCGAACATTCCGTCCCGGAATTTCAGATCATCGTAGCGAACGGTTTTAAAATCCACCGGACCGGTGACGTCATGTTCCGCAAGGGGCGCCTCCGATACTGTGCACACGTATCTTGCATTCAAGTTTGTCAGAAAGACAGCGGGTTCGGGGCTGTCACTCACCACCAGAATGCGTCGGTGGACAAACATGTCGGTGAAATAGCAAAGCCTGGCAAAGAAATCGAAGTAGTTGGTTTTCTCGCTAGTGTTTGAACTCATAGAAATTCCTTGAATGAAATTTTGTCTTTATAAAGAAAACATACTCTAAGCGTATAATGCATTTTGGCAATTATTATACGCTATTAATTTAATTGGGGTACCTGAACAGATGATGGGGTACTGCACGTTTCCCCATTCGATCTCCACAAGCCCGGAGAACCGCGTGCGGGACGACGTATGCGCTTTCGGTAGATTCGCACTTTTTGCTCGTTTTGGATTTTGTTTTTTAACAAGGTTGCATTTTCTATGTTACAATATTACTGAACTCGGTGTGGGAATATCCGAATGATTCGCGTGAAGGAACCGCGCTGTTTACCGCTTAACCATTTTTTTTGAGGTATCTGATGAAATTCTTTTATGGTTTATTATTTATTTTTTGGCTGTTTTCCGGATGCAGCAGCGACATTCACGAAGTGGGGGAAGACGGAATCTACGACAATCTGTCTGATGGCGATGCGGACGGCGATGCTGATGGAGACGGAGATTCCGACAGCGACAGCGATTCCGATAGTGACGGGGACAGCGATTCCGACAGCGATGCCGATAGTGACGGGGACAGCGATGCCGATAGCGACAGCGATTCCGATAGTGACGGAGACAGTGATTCTGATAGCGATGCCGATGCCGATTCCGACAGCGATGCCGATAGCGACAGCGATTCCGATTCGGACGGCGATGTGGTGATTACGCCGCTTTCCGGCGGCACCAGCGGTGTGACCACGCGGTACTGGGACTGTTGTGTTCCCCACTGCGCATGGGGGCGAACCAATATTGACGTGTGTGACTCCAACGACAACATTTTCGCATCGCAATCCATGGTCACCAGCAGCTCCTGTGACAACAACGGCGGCACGGTTGGGTTTCAGTGTTCCACCATGGCGCCCTGGCAGGTGGGTCCCAAAGCCTCTTACGGTTTTGTGGCGTTCAACACCGGCAACTGCGGCGACTGTTACCAGCTCGATTTCAAAGGCGCGCTGTCGGGAAAATCTATGATTGTGCAAGTGATTAACATCGGCGACATCGGTGCCAACCATTTCGATATTCTCATTCCCGGCGGCGGCCTTGGGTATATGACGCAGGGGTGCCCGAAGGAATTTCCGGGAGTGGACTGGGGTGCCCAGTACGGCGGGTGGGCGCTGGATTGCGGTTACAGCGCATCGTGCACGGCCGCGAAATGCAGAGACGCGTTCGAAGGCAAAAATCAAAACATGCTCGACGGCTGTCTCTGGTACACCGGATGGTTCGGGACGGCGGACAATCCCGATGTCACATTCGCCCCCGTTTCCTGCCCGGCGGCCATCAGCCAGCGCTCCAATATCTGGTAATCGACTTTTTTTGAAATAATGATTGTTGCCCGTCGTATACCCGACGAGTGAAACGCGGCGCGACCGGAAAACCACAGAGGGGTAGCAGCGGTGAACGGGACAGGAACCACAGCAGAACAGCGGACACCGGAAGAAATTCAGGACATGATCTCCGCTGCGTTTTCCGGAGACAGCGCTGCCTTTGGAACGTTGGTGACCATGTATCAGCAGCCCGTTTACAGCATGTGCATGCGCTACCTGAAAGGCGAAGATGCCCGGGACGCGGCACAGGAAGTGTTCATCAAGGCGTTTGTTCATCGCCAGCGGTTTTCCGCCGACAAATCGGTGTTGCCCTGGTTGCTCACCATCGCCAAGAATTTGTGCATCGACAGAATTCGCAAGAATCGGCACGAGGTGCCCGGCATCGCCGAGATGAGCGAACCCTCGAGCAGTGCACCCAATGCCGAGCAGCACGCGGTGTCCAGGCAGACCCTGAATTTGGTGGAACAGGAGATTCGTCAATTGCCCGACGGACAGCGGGAGGCGTTGGTTCTCCACCACGTGGAGGGGTTGCCGTACAAAGAAGTGTCTGACGTGCTCGGTGTTCCTCAGGGAACGGTGATGACCTGGCTGCACCGGGGTCGAAACACATTGATGCAGGCGTTGAATCGCTCTGAAAAGCGAGGAAAAATATGAAAAAAGATCAAGAAATCAGTGACTTATCAGATGATGGGATTGATGATGACCTATTGACGGCATTGCAGCAGTGTACCCGGTTCGTGCCTCCTGATGATTTTCTTCTGGGCACGGTGGACCGCTTTCAGGTTGCGGTGCGACGTAATTTCGGTTGGGCTGTGGCGATGGGCATTGCCGCCGCGCTCAGTGTGTCAACTCCCCTGTTCTGGTTTACTATCCTGCACATCAAAGAAGTTACCAAGGCCCTGGCCGCATGTGTGAGTGCATGCGCGGTGGTGGTGGAATTCATCGTTACGCTGTGGAGTCAACTGCCCGAAATGGGCACCGGCATTCTGCTTTCCCTGTGGGTGGCCACGTTCATTGTAGTGGCAATGCTGGTGAAGGTATTCAAAATAACGGTATCTGAACAGAACGCCGCAGGCTGATTCGTTCGAAGGAGAACGGGAGGAATAAATGACACAACTGAAAATAAAAACCGCCGGCGTGATGCTGCTGTTACTATCGATGGCCGTCGCTCCTTTCGCAGTTGCGCAAACTGAGGGGGACGTGCCGAGCAACCGGAATGACGAGTCCGCTTCGGAGATTCCGGAAGACACACCCCCGGTTGCGATTCAGGCGGATGGAACGCCTCTCTCCACGGTGTTGAAAGAAATCTGTCGTAAGGCGCGCTGGGGCCTGGTGTTGAATGCATCGCCGGAGGTGTTGAATGCGCCGGTGACCGTTTTGCTGCCCCAGAAAAAGCCCGCCGGTGAAGTGGTGAAAATGGTACTGCTGCAGAAACCCCTGCGCGCCCATGTGGAAAACGGCGTACTACATGTGGTGGACACACCGCCGCCCCCCGCCTCGACACCCGCCGAATCAACCCCCGATGAAAATGCTGTTCAAAGCGAGTCCCCTTCTTCAGACACGGATTCGAGAGACATAGTGATTAACGGGTTTGACGAACTGAAAAAGTTCAAAGGGCACTTCAAAGAAAAATTTAAAGAACACAAAAAGAACGGGCGCGGTTCGAACGACCGAAAAATCGAACGGGTGGAAATCGGGCAGGCGGTTCATATCGGGCCGGATGAAGCGGTACACAAGGCAGTGAGTATCGGTGACAATGTGACCATCGAGGGGTCGGTGCAGGAAGAAGCGGTCGCGGTGGGCGGACAGATGGTGGTGAAAAAAGGGGCACACATAGGGACCGACGCGGTGGCCATCGGCGGGGATGTACGAATTGAATCGGGTGCGTTTGTGGAAGGGGAAGCGGTCGCGGTGGGCGGCAAGGTGATTGTGGAGGAGGGCGCAACCGTGCAGGGAGATCGCGTCAGCGTGAATGTGCCGCTGCCGTCCATCGGCGGGCTGACCGGAGTTCTGGGGATGGGTGCACTGTTCTGGGTGCTCGCAGCGGTACTGCGATCGTTTGTGATTCTGGCGGTGGCGTTGATTATTGTTTGGTTGGCGCCCTCCCGGGTGAAAATCGCCCAGGATTAT